>NZ_JBEOWS010000262.1:0-14283 GCF_040296125.1 Streptomyces sp. NPDC002265
CTTCCCCCTTACCCCCCCCCCCCCGGCCGGGGGGCCTCGCCGTCGTGGTCCCGGTGGGGTTGGCCCCTTATCAACCTTGGGGGGGGTGGTCCCGGGGGGGCCCCCCCCCCCCCCCCGGCTGCGGGGCCGCAGATGATCAGTGGGCGGAGTTCGTCCCGCGTCGGCGGGCGCCGAGGTACAGGGCGCCGCCGCCGACCACGACCAGGGCCGCCGCGGCGCCGGCGATCACGCCGGTGTTGGAGTCGGCGCCGGTCTCGGCCAGGTGCGAGCCACCGCCCGGGGACGGTGCGCTGCTCGGCATCGCCGTGGGGGCGGCGCTCGTGCTCTGGGAGGGCGACGGGGTGGGGGAGGGGGTCGGGGTGCCCTCGGGCGTGGAGGGCGGCGGAGTGGGTGTGGGCTTGTCCGGGGTCTTGCAGGCCGTGGACGGGGCGGTCAGGTTGTCCTTGATGTCCTCGTCGACCGCGCCGTTGTCGGTCTTGACGTGGATGCGGTACGTCGCGTTCGGCTTCCAGTCCTCGGTGAAGGTCACCTTGGTGCCCTCGGCGGAGCCCCGGACGGACTGTTCGCCGACCTGCTTGACGTCGGTGCCGTTGTCCTGGAGGTAGACGGTGACCGTGGCCGGGGTGGCCGAGGGGTCCTTGTCGGTGACGACGATGACCCCCTTGAAGTCGTCGCACGTGGCTACGGCGGAGAACTCGCTGATGTTGCACGCGAGGGCGTTGCTGGCCAGGCCGAGAGTCAGCGCGGCGGAAGCGGAGGCGACACCCACGATGCGTGCGGAGCGACGCGCGCTGCGGCGAGATATGGACACGTTTGTCCTTTACGTTTTTGCACAAGTGCCGGGAGATTAGGGGTGCCTGGGACGTAGAAGACGGAGTGAGAACCGATCGCCCCAGATGACTCACAGATCTATAAGCGCCGTATAAGCATGTCAATGCATATGTAAATGAGGGCATTTGACTCTGCCTGGACAGGCAGCGACGCGGCCGGTCCGACCGGGGACTATCGTGGACGAGCAGGGGCCCGACCCGGCTGTCGGCCGGGTCGGGCCCCTGCTCGGCGGTCTGGAGAGACACGACCTCCGTGTCTCGTCGCCCGGTCCGCGCCGCGCTCTAGTGCCGCAGGTCCAGACGGTGCACCCCGCCGTTCACGGTCCCGATGTACAACGTCCTGCCGTCCGGATCGGCGGCGAGGCTGGTGACGTCGGTGCACTCCAGCCCACCCGAGATGTTGTCCCAGGTGGCTCCGCCGTCCGTGCTGCGCAGCACGCCCCGGCCGTTCTTCAGCAGCCCGCTGGAGGAGTAGCGGCCGGAGGCGGCGTACAGCGTCCGTCCCACCCGCTGGAGATCCATGACACGGGTGGGAAGCCCGCCGGTGTCGGCGGTACGGAAGGTGCGGCCCGCGTCGGTGCTGAGCCTGATGCCGTTGCCGCCGACGAGCAGGCGGCTGCCGTCGAGTTCGATCGCCGAGACCAGGCCGTCGGCCACCTTGGTGACCGTGGCGCCGCCGTCGTCGGAGCGGAACAGTCCGTCGGAACCGCCCAGCCACAGACGGCCGGACCTCGTCGGGTCGGCTGCCAGGGCGCTGTAGCCGCGGCTCTGGTAGAGCACGCGCCACGACGCGCCACCGTCGTCGGTGGTGTAGAGGCCGGACTTGTCGGACCGGGAGAAGGAGACATACACCCGGTCGGCGTCCGCGGGGTCGGCCAGCAGGGACATCGGGGTGCCGGAGTAGGTCCCCCGCTCCTGCCAGGTGCGGCCGCCGTCGTCGCTCCGCTCGACGTGGAACTCGCCTGTGACGGAGGAATTGACCACCTTCCAGGCGGCCTTGGAATCCTTCCCGCCTGCGGTCACCTGCGTGACGACGTTGTCGTAGGCGCCCGATGCGTCGGAAGGACCCCACTCGGGGGACGACACCGGCAACTCGGTGTGGAAGATGCCCATCTTGGTCGCGGCCAGCAGATTGCCTCCGCTCACCGCCAGGGCGTTGACGGACGCTCCCTGGACCCCGATGCGGTGGGAGCCGCTACCGTCCGCCGTACTGCGGTAGAGGCCGTCGCCCTCGGACGAGACGGTGACGGAACCGTCGGGCCAGCGGTCGTAGTCGTCCAGCACGGTCTTGCGTGTGGGGAGCGGGAAGTCCGTCCAGGTCCTGCCGTGGTCGTGGCTGATGTAGGCGGCGTTGTCACTGCCCGCGCTGATGAGAAGGTCACCGTGATCGGCGTTGACGCTATTGCCCGTGTAAGGAAGTTTCAGGGTCAGGTTCCATGTGGCTCCCCGGTCGGAGGAGACCACCACTCCCTGGTCGGCGACGTACGCGGCGACGGTGCCCGCGTCGGCGACGACGTTCCATATCAGCGTGCCCTCATAGAGCTTGCGCAGGGGACCGAGGAGGCCCGAGGTCATACCGGAGCGGACCCACACAGCGCCGGCGGTGGACACGTACAGGTCGTCACCGTCAACCGCGGCGGACGACACGAGGCCGTCGATGTCGGTGGACGACTCCTGCCACGAGGCGCCGCCGTCCGTGCTGACCTGCCAGCCGTGTTCGGACACCGCGACCAGTGTCCGCGTCGTGGCATCCGCCACGAACGCCTGGAGCAGGCCGGTGGTGGTGTCCAGCAGTCGCCAGCTCAGTCCTTGGTCGTCCGTCCGCAGGATCCACGTCCGGTTCAGGATCGAGTCGTCGACGGCGTACCACCAGCGGTTCGGGTCGTGGGCGTCGACGATCACCTTGCCGTGGCCGTCGACGGAGGCGATCGGCAGCCGGCCCCGCTCTCTCCAGGTCCTGCCGTTGTCGGCGGTGAACCACACGGCGGCCTTGCCGACCTGCACCAGCACCGCCTGACCGGGCCGGCCGGGGATCTGGGTCAGCGTCCCCGACTCGCTGCTGGGGCCCACGGGCCGCCAGCGTCCGACGCCCGACACGGGCGCGGTGACCTCGAACAAGTCGGACCCGACCAGGACCTGTCCGCCGGCCGTCGTCGCCCGCGTGTCGACGTGATAGACACCCGCGTCGGACACGTGCAGCGCGCGGCTGTACCAGTGGTCGTGGTCGAAGGCCGCGGTGTAGGTGTGAGACGTCCCGCGCGGTGAGATGACCGTCACCGTCGGCGGCGCCTTCAGGTCCGTCGGGCTGTCGACGTACACGACGGTGTGCCCGTCGCTCGGATCGGGGGAGGCCTGAGTGTCCAGATGAAGGACCGGCAGGAGGTACGGCACGGAGACCTGGGGGCCGCGCTCCGGCTTCACCACGACGGCTCCGTCCAGTTCGGTGTCCGCGGAGGGCCGGGCCGTCGTCAGCGTCACCGTGACCTTGCTTGTCCCGTGCGCCGGGAGGGCGACACGGGCCGGGCTGACCCGCGCGGACCCGGTGGCGGTGAGCGACGCCCTGAGGCTGCGGTCCGCGGTGTTGGTGAGTGTCACCGTCCTGGTGGCACTCACCGTGGTCTTCGACAGGTCCGCCAGGCCGAAGGAGAGGGTCGCGGGCGAGGTGGTCAGCTCACTGCGAGCGGCGGCCGCGACGTCAAGGCGGCCCGAGCCCTGCGTCGTCACCGGCAGGTCGTCCAGATGACGGGCGGTTCCGACGAGTTCGGACTCGATCTGTTCGGGGGACTGCCGAGGGTGGAGCTGCCGCAGGAGCGCGGCCGCGCCCGCCACGTGCGGTGCCGCCATCGACGTACCGGACATCCTGTACTGGCCCGGCTTCCACAGCGCGGTGGGGACGGTGGACCGGATCTCCACGCCCGGTGCCACGATGTCGGGCTTCAGGCCGAAGCGGGGCGTGGGACCACGTGAGGAGAACGAGGCGATCTGGTCGGTGGCGTCCGTGCCGTGCAGCGTCAGCCTCAACGGCCCCGTGGCCAACCACTGTCGCAGGGTGACGTACTGGAACTCGTCCGTGCCGAGCGTCACCAGCGAGTCCATCCGCAGGGAGTCACCCGACTCCAATGCCGAGGCAGCGCTGGGCGAGACGGGTGCCACGCCCGGCTCGGACGGGACGGCCTGCGGAGCGGCGTCGCCTCCACCGGGGCCGCCGATCAGCGCGATCGCGCCACGCTTCTCCGCCTCCCGGCTCAGCAAAAGCTGATTAGCCGTCAATTCTGCTGTAGTGGAGGGAACATGGACTGAGACGAGAGCCATCTTGCCGTGTACGTCGCCCGCGCGCTGCCAGTCGTCCGGGCCACCCGCGCCGAGGTCCACCACGTCGGCGGTGACCGGCTTCTTCGGGGGATTGGCCGAAAGGGCGCCGCGATAGGACTGGAGCAACTGTGGCTTGGTGCCGCTGGTGTAGAGGCTCGGCATCGACAGATCGGTGGTCGACGCGCCGACGCCGATGACCCCGTCCGCACTGGCCGGGCTGTTGACCGTCCAGCCGTTCGGACCGTCGTTGCCCGCCGCGGCCACGACGACGACGCCTGCACGGACGGCGGCAGCCGCCGCCTGGCCCAGCGGGTCCGTCCCGTCGCCCGCCGCCCCGAGGCTCATGTTGATCACGTCGGCGCGGTGCGGGTTGGCGGGATCGGTAGCGGCCTCGATTCCGGCGATGATGTCGGAGGTGAACCCCGAGCCGCTGTCGTCGACGACCTTGTAGGCGGTCAGGGTGGCGCCGGGCGCGACACCGGTGATGCCGCCCGGCTCGGCGGCGCGTGCCGCGGCGATGCCTGCGACGTGGGTGCCGTGGCCGTTGTCGTCCATGGGGTCGTCGTCGTTGTTGACGAAGTCGTGGCCCGCGACGACCTTGTGACCAGGTCCGAAGCCGCCGCCAAGGTCGGGGTGCGTGTAGTCGATGCCGGAGTCGATCACGGCGATGGTGACGCCGGTGCCGTCCGCCGCGCCGCTCGATGTCTTCTGCTTCCACGCCTCGGGTGCGCCGACGAGCGGGACACTGTCGCCGCTCTGCGTGTGCACCACCGTGTCCGGCACGACCGAGGCGACCCCGGGCAGGTCGGACAGACGCTGCACCTCACTCGCCGGAACGCTCATGACGACGGCGTCCGTGAGGAGTTCGAGGTGCCGGACGATGTGGGGATGCACGCCGGCGTCCGTGGCCGTCCGCAGGAACTGCTTCTGCTCGACGCCGATCTCTTGGCGCCGTTCGCCGATCGCGGCCGTGTCGGAAGTGGTGAGCCGGCCACGGGAGGCCGCCGCCGAAGCAGCCGCCAACTGCACGATGACCCGTTGTTCGGGATCGTGCGAGGACGCTGAGGCCCCGGTGGGCACAGCGCTGAGGAGTCCGCCCGCGACGGTGAAGGCAACACCGAGGCCGAGTGAACTTCTGAGGGAAGATCGCATAGGTGCAGGTGATACGTGACGTCGGTCTGTCCCGGCAATCGTCCGACGGCCCCTGAGGCAGGTCTCGGCACGTAGGGGCGGAGTTGGCGCCAGGAGGTCCAGAAAGACCAGGCGGCTCTTGCCTGGTGAGGGCGCGTCATGTACGGCAGACCTCGCCCGAGGTCGCGGACGGTCTGCCCGACAGCGGGCAGGACCCTGCCGGACGCGGGTCGCGTCGGAGGCGTTGTGCTCGCGCCTCCGCGATGCGCAGAACTCTCCTGCTGGTGCAGCCCCGTCGGCAGGAACCGGTTAGAGCGCCCCACCCCGGTGTCACGTACGGCCCGTCCCGGGAACCGGCGTAGCACTGGGCGTCCGACGGTGGTGGCGGCGCGTGGTACCAGGGGCCTTCGCCGGCCCCTGGACCCCGCTGCCCCACCACTTTCCGGCGCGCATCCGCACCTCGTGGCGGACACCGTGCGCGCCGGAAAGCGGCGGGCCCGTGCTCGGGTGCGGGCTGTCCGTGACTCCCGTACCTGAGGACCGGTCGAGGAGCAGGCGCGGCACCGGCGCGGTCCTCCGGGACGGGGTGAACGTGGTTGGTGCGGGGGAGGCCGAGCGGTCGAAGCGAGGGAAAAGCGGTGATCGGTGAACGGTCACGTGCTCGGCACCACTGAATGAACCCGCACTCGGGCACCTCCTGTATGAGGTAAGAGAGTGCGCCCTCCATAGGTCACCTGACCTGCGCATACGTCGAAGACAGGCGGGTCGCAGGAACCGTGAGGCAGTTCTGCCCGCCGTAGACCACGATCGGCAGACATGAGTGCCCGGTTCTCAGGATCGTACTGGCGGTTCTCTCAGCCGTACACCACGTTTTCAGGGACTGGCACACGGTTCCAGAGGACTGCCACCACGTCCACAGGAACTGGGCACCACGATCCTGAGAACGTGGCAGGTTGACGTCACGTACATGAGTCGGTGCGGGAAGGAACGTTGCGCCAGCGGCCTGCCGATGGCCTCCGCGGCATCCGACACGGCCGACAGGCGGGGTTGATTGACTTCCTGCTCATGTACGTTAGGTTCATCTGACCGGCTCCACAGCCGTCCCGCATGCACCAACCAGCAACCCCCCTTGCACGGAGGGCCCCTTGGGAGCAGTACGCAGACTGGTCGACGCCGACACCGGCGAGCCGGTCCCCTATGCGCCGTACGCCTTCTCGGGCAGGCACACGCAGGTCGACAAGGCGCGCGTCGAGGCCATCACGGAATCGAAGGCGTTCACACCAAGTCAGAAGTTCCTCGTGCTGTGGTGGATCGGAGTCTCGCCCGAAGGGATGGAGCCGCTCCGGGCCACCGGAGCGGACATCGGCAAGCGGGTAGGGATGTCTACCGACGCAGTCGGAAAAATCAACAGGAAGCTGGCCAAACACCGCATCCTCATCGTCCGCGGGCGGATCGGCAACTACAACTTCTACCGAATCAGCCCCTACATCGCGTTCCATGGGACGGGCGTCGAGCAGCGTGAAGCGGTGAGGACCTGCAACCCGCCGCAGATCCCCGGATTCGACGAGACCGCACCTGCACGGTGGGAGGCCCAGTGATGAGCAACGCGGACAAGCGCGAGAACCTCCGACTGCTGGAGAAGACAGCCGGCATGAGCGCCAATCAGCGCCTCGTCGTGATGCTGTACGCACTCCACCCGACCGACCGGTCCGGCGCCGTGCTCGAGACCGCCGCCAACCTGGCCAAGCTGGTCGGCATGGCGGCGCCCGTCTTCAGCCGGACCCGCAAGCAGGTCATCGAGGCCGGCTGGCTGGAGGAGACCGAGAGGATCGGTCACATCAAGTACTACCGCCTCGAACCCAAGCGTCTGGGTCAGAGCGTCGTCGTCCCGCTCCGCCGCGCGACATGACGTCCTGAGGAGCGGACCTCATTGACGTTACGTACATGAGGTCCGCTCCGCAGGACGCCTTCCTTCGCCTCCGGGCGATCGGAGCGGTCCGTGCCGTGCGGAACCGTCCTGTCCAGCCGCATCCTCCTTCGGCTCGGCGGCCCGGGCGGACGGTCCGCGGTGTTGAGGGATGTGTACGGATCGGCGATCGGAGCGCTGTGAGGTAGCCTGAATGTTTCTGGATCGATGGATCCAGTTATGGCGCCCATCACACCTGGATGGCGCGCGTGTCCTGAGGAGGTAGCGCCGTGCCGGAGCTGGGACTCGCCGACACCCTCGGCATCCTGCGACAGCCCGAGATACGAACCCGGTCCAGCAGCGCCGGGCTCGGCCTGACGGATCTCTACGTGTCGTCCCAGCGGGAGAACCCCTTCCAGGCGGACTTCGCCCCCGCCCCGACCCACCTGATCGTCCTCCATCTCAACGGATCCGTCACCGTACGACGTGGTCAGGGCGATGCGACCCGGTCACGGACGATCACGCCGGGCGGCCTGTTCCTTCAGCCTGCCGGCAGAGAGCTGAGCGTGGAACTGGGCGGCGGCCTCGACACCGTGCACGCCTACCTCACGGACCAGGTGCTGCGCGAGGCCAACGAGGGGCGACCGGTCGAGCCGGCCGAAGAGCTCGGTGTCACCGATCCGCTCGCCGAGCAGCTCATACGCGAACTGGACTCCGTCGTCCACCACTGGGAGCCGTCGGCCCGCACCTACGCGGACCAGCTGACCGGCATGCTCGCCGCGCAGGTCGTCCGCCGTCACGTCTCCCGTCCGGCCGCTCCGGCGCCCTCGCACTCCGGGCTCTCCGACCGCCAGCTGTCAGCCGTACGCGACCTCATGCACGAGCGGATCGCCGAACCCCTGCCCGTATCCGACCTCGCCTCCGCGGCCTCGCTCAGCCCCAGCCAGTTCACCCGCCGGTTCCGCGCGAGCACGGGCCACTCACCGCACCAGTACCTGCTGGGACTGAGGCTGGAGCGCGCCGCCAGGATGCTGCGCACCGGGTCCGCGCCCATCGGGCAGGTGGCGCTCGAATGCGGGTTCTCCCACCAGGAGCACCTGACCCGAGTGATGCGCACCCGTCTCGGAACCACTCCGGCCGCCATGCGCCGCGAGGGGCGGCGGAGGCGGTAGGACCGCCTCCACCGCACCCGGGTCAGTCGACCATGCGGGCGATGTGGAAGGTGTGCTCCAGCCGGCGCCATTCCCCGTCGACTTCGCGGCCGTCGGGCGCGGGTCCGCTCTGCGGGGCGAAGTGGACGATGAGCGGGTCCTTGACGCCGAACACCGTGTCACTGTCGAGATGGGAGCCGTCCGCCACGAACAATTGCGTGATCAGCCGCCGATGGCCGGGTGCGCTGATCATGAAGTGGACGTGCGGGGCGCGGTAGTGATGGCGGCCGACCGCGTCGAGCATCTGCCCCACCGGACCGTCGCCCGGGATGGGGTAGTGGGAGGGGAGGATCGACCAGAAGGTGATCCGGCCCTCGGAGTCGGTGCGCAGCCGGCCCCGCAGCACGGGCCCTTCCTGGTCGGGGAGCTGGACGTCGTAGAAGCCGTCCTCGTCGGCCTGCCACACGTCGACGACCGCGTCCTTGAGCGGCTCGCCCGACGTGTCGGCGATGGTCACGTCCACCCACAGCGGAGTTCCGGGAAGGCCGTCCGAGATGTCGCTTCCGTGCTCTGCCTCCGGCGGGCCCTCCACGTAGAAGGGGCCCAGCACGGCGGAGGGCGTGGTCTCGGGAGTGCGGGAGTTGGTCAGCAGGTCCACGGCGCTGGAGATGCCCAGCACGTCCGAGAGCAGCACGAACTCCTGCCGGGTCGGACTGCTCAGCTGCCCGGTCCGGGTGAGGTGGTCGATCGCGTAGGCCCACTCCGCCTCGGTGACGTCCTCTTCCGCCACGAAGGCGTGCAGGTGCCGCACGAGGCCGGAGAGCAGGTCGCGCAGACGGGCGTCGGGTGACTGCGCGAAGCTTGCCACGACCTGCTCGGTGAGCTGGGCCAGCACGGTGGCCGTGGTGGCCGGGCCCGCGGGCCGCCGCCCGTTCCAGGCGTCGGTGAGCAGTTGCTCGACGCCCTCGACGGTGAGCTCGCGCGGATTCGGGTACGGCGTCGCGACAGCCGCCCCGGCCGCCTCGGCAAGGCCGGACTCGGGCATGCTCAGCTCGCGCAGCGAGGTCGGCCCGCCCAGCGAGGCGACGAGGTCGTACAGACCGCTCGCGGCGTCGGGCACGCCGAGCGCCTCGGCGATGCGGCGCAGCACGTCCGGGGCGGCGGGCGCGTTGTACGCCAGCACGTGCGGCAGGATCACGGTGTGCGTCTCGGCGTGCGGCAGGTCGAAGCTGCCGCCCAGGGTGTGACACAGCTTGTGGTGCAGCGCCATGCCGACGGTGGCCAGGCAGGTGCCGGCGAGCCACGCCCCCTGCAGCAGATCGGCTCGGGCCTCGTGGTCGGCCAGGTCCGCGGCCAGGCGCGGCAGCGCCCGGGCGATCCGTGAGATCGCGTCGAGGGCGTGGCGGTCGGTGGCCGGATCGGCATCGGGGGAGTACAGCGCCTCCACCGCGTGGGCCATGGCGTTCACGCCGCTGGTGACCGACGTGGCCAGGGGCAGCGAGAGCGTGAGGTCGACGTCGTAGACGACGGTCTCCGGCAGGATCGCGGGCGAGGCCTGGGTGGTCTTGCGGCCGTCGCGGGTCTCGCCGAGGACGGGGGTGACCTCGGAGCCGGCGTAGGTGGTCGGCACGACGACCTGGGGGAGGTCGGTGCGCAGGGCCAGCGCCTTCGACAGGCCCGTCGTGGAGCCGCCGCCGACCGACACCAGACAGTCGGCGTCCGCCTCGCGCAGGACGGTGAGCGCCCTTTCCGTCACCTCGACCGGCGTGTGCATGGCGGCGCCGTCGAACTCCGCGACCACCAGGTCACCGAGCGCGTCCCGCACGCGCAGGGCCGCGTCCTCGAGCCCGGGGCCGGACACCAGCAGGACCCGCTTGCCGCCGAGCCGCCGCACCTCCTTGGCGAGCCGGTCGACGGTTCCGGACCCGAAGACCACTCGTGCCGGGTGGGATGTGTGAACGAACGTCCGCATGGTGGGCGGCCTCCGCGCTTCGGTCGGGATGTGTGGGGATGGCCTTCCAGCTTGCGGCTCGGGTGCCGGTGAATTCCTGCACGATCGACGCGTATCTCTGCAGGAACCGCGCATCGTCATCGGGTCTCTCTCGACGACCCGGCATCCGTGAGGTCGAGGTGTCTCCGGGCCTACCGCGCCCTCGGACGGACTCACGGTGATGCCTGTGCCCTGCCTGCCTCCCGTCGGCGCCCTTCCGGCGCGCCAGGTCCGCCCAGCGCCGAGCACACGGCCAGCCGCAGCATGTGCCTCCGCGGCCGGCTGCCGAATTTCCTCAGCGTGTGCGGGATCCGGGCTCCGAAGCGGTCAGCGGGGCCTTGGGGGAACGGCCTGATGCTTCACGCTGCGGACCACTTCTGGTTGTCCGTCCCGGCGCATGACCACAACTGGAGAGGGGTGCCGTTCGCGGTCCCGTTGTCCCGGACATCGGTGCACTTGTCCGCCAGCCCGTTGACCAGGTCGTTGCTGGAGTTGAGTGTGAACTTCTGCTCGGAACGGCCGTTGCAGGACGCCAGTTCCAGGCTTGTCCCGTCTTCGGTCGAGCCGCCCGCGAGCTGAACGCACATGCCGAGCGCGCGCAGCGAGCCGTCGGCAGCGAACACCCAATGCTGTGAGGGTGTGTTCCGCGAGCAGGCCGAGATCATGAGTCGCGCCCCCCGAGCGGCTTTGCCGCCCACGACGTCGATGCAGCGTCCCGAAGAGTGGCTGACCAACTGCACGCCGGAGGAGGGTGTTTGCGCATGCGCCTTCGATCCCGCGGTACTCGACGCGGTTGCGGTGGCGGTCGGATCTCCGACGGCTTTGCCGTCGGGTGAGTTCTTCGTCGCTTTCACGGCCGGACCGTGATTGTCCGCCCCGTCGGCGGAGGCGTCGCTGGTGAGGGTTGGCAGAGCGTCGAGTCCGTCGATGCCCACACGGTCGTGTCCGGAGGAACTCACGTTGCCGGAAGACCCGTTGGCGCGGTCGTCGTGATGGGCGCCGGTCAGCGTCAGGGTGACGATGACGCTGACCGCCGCCAGGAGCCCTACCACACCGACGACCCCGACGGCGCCACGCGATCCTGTCAGCCGGGCGCCTCCGCCCGAACGGGTTCCGTCCGATTGCGTCCCCTTCGGCATCCCGTCGAAGGTGCGGGCCGCCTCCTCGTGCATGCTGAAGCCGGTGCCGCCGCTGCTGATTGTGGTGCCCTCCGGCTGGTCGAACGAGCGCGCAGAGGAACGGCTCACGCCTCCTCGCGACCCCAGCGAAGAGTATTGGGCCAGCCTGGGGACGACGGCACCCGTGCGGCGGGTGTGGTCGACGGCCTTGTCCGTCCCGGCTTCGGGAGCAGCGGCATTGCTGTCGGCCGGGGCGTTCGCGGTATCGCGCTTGACGAGTTCGGCACTCCCCGGGACCCGCACCGGGAGGTCACTTGTCGGCCTGGGCAGACGTGGTCGCTTCATGCTTTCCTTTCCAGCAGGCTGAGCGCTCCCTCACACGAAGTACCGGCGGTGAAGGGGCTTGGGTTCATGCAAGGGGCGTGTGATCTGCGACTCACGTGTGTCGGCCGGTTGCCTGATGCCGTTCTCGTTCGGCGAACCGTCGAGGAGCAGATGGACGGCCGTGACGTTGGCCTGATGGCCGGAAGCTGGGGAAACCGAGGTGGGATGCTACCCGGTCCGTGGCCGCACATCCGGTCGAGCAGCGGCTGGAGGGTGGGCGCCGCGGATGGCCGGGCAGGTTGGGGTACTGGGTCGCTTCAGTCGCTGGTGCCGGGGGTGGTCAAGGATGAATCGGTCATCCGGTGGTGACTCGGAGTCTGCTCGAGTTGATCGATTGCCTCGGATGCAGGGATGCGGAGAGGTGAATGTGACGCGGCGGTGACTGCAAGTCGGTGACACTCCACGGCCATGGGGAGTGGACGGGGCAGTTGTTTCGCCACCGGGCGAACGCCTGGTCAGAGGGTCTTTCATGGTCGTCGGAGCGACCGAAGCGACTCAAGGTTCGGATATGTGCAGACATCGCAGGTGGTACGTGCGGACGTACGTGCTGCCCAAGTCAGGGATCAGGGTCGCTTCAGTCGCTGGGCTGTCCCGCGGGCCGGCGATGCGAGGGCTGGTGTTTCGGCGATCGCCCTGCCGAGGTCCGGTACCGGGGCCGCCGCCCGATGGATGTCCGTGAGCGCCCTGGATGGCGAAATTGCCCCTTTGGGCAGCATGATCGGAAGTGGCTTGCCGGGCTTTGACGGCGGCTGCCATGCTCATCGGGCCAGTTCCCTCCAGCGGGTCTGACGCGCTCCCATTTTGCGTCTCGACAGCGGCGGGATGCAGGTGGCCGTCTTTGCCTCCCACAGGTGGTCGCCTGCAGGCTTTGCGCGTGTTCCGTCGCTGCGCAGGTGACGTGCATGCGTTCCCGGGGGACCGGCCCGGTGGCTCGACAAAGGCCGGTCCCGAGCTCGGGGGCCTCTGCCGACATCATCGGTAGCAGGCAGGGGCAGGTGATGGGCCGACCGTCAGCCAGATGGTGTCGCGCTGCCTCGTGCGCCGGTACGACAGGATCTTGCAGGTCGCCGCCTTGGCAAGGCCCCGGTCGTATCTGATCGCTCATCCGGTCAATGGCGTGCCCGACGAGCCGTGTTGAGATGCCGAACCGTCCTTCCCTCGGCTTTCATCGCGGTCAGTGGTGGGCTCTGTCTCATGCGCCCTCCCCGTGATGAGGCAGAGCCCGCCTCGACTCCGTTCCGGCACGGCCGGGTATTGCGCATCGAGAGCTCGGGCGAGCCATGCGGGTCGAGGTCCACGGGGGCGCCGCTGCTCCTCTCCTCGCGGTCGACGGCGGGTGTCGCGCCCCGGAGTGGTCCGGGACGCCCCACGAAGGCCCGTCACCTGTTCCTGCGGCTCCCCGTCGCACCGCCGTGGCGACACGGTGACGCAGACGGTGGCCGGGGCCGCGGGCTTGGGCTGAGCTGTGTGACCGACCAGTGCGGCGGGCTCCCTCATCGGGCCCGCCGCGCCGTCGTTCAAGGGCCCGCCCGCCGTGTGATCCCGGTAACAAGGAGAGGCTACGGCTGGCTTTTGAATGAGAAAGAACGTTCTATACATCCATTGATTTCGTCGACGGGCCCGCGGATCGCGCCGGGCCTCCATCCCCCCTCCGAGAGGAACCCTCATGTCCGTGCCCGAGATAGGTACCCCCGCACCCGACTTCACGCTCCGTGGCGTCCTGCTGGGCGACGGCGGCGCTGTCGAGCGCCGTGACTTCTCCCTGTCGGCGCACCGTGGGGCCCCGGTGGTGCTCGCCTTCTACCCGGGTGACGACTCGCTCGTGTGCACCAAGCAGCTCTGCTCGTACGCCTCCGAACTGGACCGGTTCCGCGATCTCGGGACGACGGTCTGGGGGATCAACTTCGGAGACCTGGACAGCCACGAGCAGTTCGCCCGCAAGCGCGACCTGCGCTTCCCGCTGCTCTCCGACATCGACCGCAAGGTCGTCGAGGCCTACGGCATCCAGATGCCCGGCCTGGGCCTGAAGCGCTCGGTGTTCCTCATCGACGCAGACGGAGTCGTGCGCTGGAAGCACGTCGCCCGCCTGGGCCTCACCTTCCAGGACACCGACACGATCACCAAGGAGATCGCCGCCCTCACCCGACGCTGAACCGAAACGATCGCTCGCTGGCCGGTAGAGCACACTGCTCCGACCTCGAACGGTGAGTGTGTTCGCGCGATGCGGGAGATTTCGGGCCCTTGGAAAGGACGCTCGGTGAGCGGTTCTGGAACGTCGCGCCGCATGCGGGTGATCGTCCTCGCGGAGGACAGGCTGACCGCGCAGGGCGTGGAGGCGCATGTGGCGGGTGATGAACGTGTGCAGGTGCTCGGGCCGGGAGACGAAGAGTCTCCGGACGTGCTCCTGCTCATCACGGCCGAGCTGGCGGAGAACACCTTCGCGGTCCTGCAGCGCTACTGC
>NZ_JBEOWS010000263.1:0-14283 GCF_040296125.1 Streptomyces sp. NPDC002265
GGCCGGAAAGGCCGACGCGGCTCCGCCGTTCACCTGGCGGTGTGCTGCGCCGAATACTCCGCGATGTGCCGCGGGCGAGGCTCAGACGGTCTCGGGAAGCTCTTCGAGTCCCTCGGTGACCAGCTTGGCCAGACGGTCGAGGGCGGCGTCCGCACCCTCGGCGTCGGACGCGAGGACGATCTCCTCGCCACCCTCGGCGCCGAGGCCGAGGACGGCCAGCATGGAGGCCGCGTTGACGGGGTTGCCGTCGACCTTGGCGATCGTGACCGGGACGCCAGTGGCCGTGGTGGCCCGGACGAAGATGGAGGCGGGACGGGCGTGGAGGCCCTCGGCCCAGCCGACGTTGACGCGGCGCTCAGCCATGTGATGCTGCCCTTCAGTGTCTCAGGGTTGTCTAGACCAGTGTGACATGCCGGAACGGGTGCCGGGAGCGACCCGGTTCCCGTCCCGGTGGTGCCGGCCGCGGCCTCGACCCGACATCCGTCCCCCACAGACTGCCTCGCGCCGTTGTCGTACGCGAGCCGTACTCTGGGGCCCATGCAGACCTCGGCGGACCCGCAGGACCGGCACGAGTACCCCGCCCACTGGGAAGCGGACGTGGTGCTGCGCGACGGCGGCACCGCTCATGTGCGGCCCATCACCGTCGACGACGCCGACCGCCTGGTCAGCTTCTACGAGCAGGTCTCGGACGAGTCGAAGTACTACCGCTTCTTCGCGCCGTACCCGCGCCTGTCCGCCAAGGACGTCCGCCGCTTCACGCACCACGACTTCGTGGACCGGGTGGGGCTCGCGGCCGTGATCGGGGGCGAGTTCATCGCCACCGTGCGCTACGACCGCATCGGTGCCGGCGGTGTCCCCGCCTCCGCGCCCGCCGACGAGGCCGAGGTCGCCTTCCTGGTCCAGGACGCGCACCAGGGCAGGGGGGTCGCCTCCGCGCTCCTGGAGCACATCGCGGCCGTCGCGCGCGAGCGGGGCATCCGCCGCTTCGCCGCCGAGGTGCTGCCCGCGAACACCAAGATGATCAAGGTGTTCACGGACGCCGGCTACACCCAGAAGCGCAGCTTCGAGGACGGTGTCGTACGCCTGGAGTTCGACCTCGAACCCACGGCACGCTCGCTCGCCGTGCAGCGCGCCCGGGAACAGCGCGCCGAGGCCCGGTCGGTACGCCGGCTGCTCGCCCCGGGCTCCGTCGCCGTCGTCGGTGTCGGCCGCGCCCCGGGCGGCGTCGGCCGCAGCATCCTCGGCAACCTCCGGGAGGCCGGGTTCACCGGACGCCTGTACGCCGTCAACCGGGCGCTGCCCGAGGGGCAGGGCGAGCTCGACGGCGTAACGGCCCACCGCTCGGTGCGCGACATCGACGGGACCGTCGACGTCGCGGTCGTCGCGGTGCCGACCGAGCGCGTGCCCGAGGTCGTCACCGAATGCGGCGAGCACGGCGTCCAGGGTCTCGTCGTGGTCTCCTCCGGGTACGCGGAGAGCGGCCCCGAGGGGCGCGAGCGCCAGCGTGAACTCGTGCGCCTCGCGCGCGGGTACGGGATGCGCATCATCGGCCCGAACGCCTTCGGGGTCATCAACACCTCCCCGGACGTACGGCTGAACGCCTCGCTGGCCCCGCAGATGCCCCGTCCCGGGCGGATCGGTCTGTTCGCGCAGTCCGGCGCCATCGGCATCGCCCTGCTGTCCCGGCTGCACCGGCGCGGCGGCGGCGTCACCGGGGTCACGGGCGTGTCCACTTTTGTGTCGTCCGGCAACCGGGCGGACGTCTCCGGCAACGACGTCGTCCAGTACTGGTACGACGACCCGGACACCGATGTCGCCCTGATGTACCTGGAGTCCATCGGCAATCCGCGCAAGTTCACCCGCCTGGCCCGGCGGACGGCCGCGGCGAAGCCGCTCGTCGTCGTGCAGGGCGCGGGCCGCGTACCGCAGGGACACGCCGTACGGGCGACCCGGCTGCCGCACGCGACCGTGTCCGCGCTGCTGCGGCAGGCCGGGGTCATCCGCGTGGACACCATCACCGAGCTGGTCGACGCGGGGCTGCTGCTCGCCCGCCAGCCGCTTCCGGCCGGGCCGCGGGTGGCGATCCTCGGCAACTCCGAGTCGCTGGGCGTGCTGACGTACGACGCCTGCCTCGCCGAGGGGCTGCGGCCGCAGCCGCCGGTCGACCTGACGACGGGGGCCACGGCGGACGACTTCCGGGGGGCGCTGTCACGGGCGCTGGCGGACGAGACGTGCGACGCGGTCGTGGTGACCGCCATACCGGCGGTCGGTGAGGAGTCGGTCGGGGACGCCACGCTGGCACAGGCGCTGAGGTCGGCCGCGGCCGCCGTCCCCTCGAAGCCGGTGCTGGTCGTGCACGTGGAGCTGGGCGGACTCGCCGAGGCACTGTCGGCCGCGGCGAGCACCGCGCCGCAGGCCCAGGCGTCCACCCGTCCCGCCCCACCACCGCCCACCACGCAGCCGGAGCAACCGGCCCCGGCGTCCGGGACCTCGCCGGTCGCGGCCGCCCCCTCCGAGCCCTTCGTCGCTCCCGGAACTCCCGGCGAGCCCGGCGTCCCCGGTCCGGACTCCCGCCTCATCCCCGCCTATCCCGCCGCCGAACGCGCGGTCCGCGCCCTCGCCGAGGCCGTCAGGTACGGGCAGTGGCGGCGCGAGGCCGCCGACCCGGGCAAGGTGCCGGAGTACGAGGACATCGACGAGAAGGGCGCCGCCCGGCTGATCGGGGGACTGCTCGACCGCGGCCAGGGGCTCACCCTCGGTACCCGGGAGACCTGCGAGCTGCTCGCGCGGTACGGGATCGCCGTGCGCGAGGCGGTGCCCGCACCCACCCCCGAGGCCGGCGCCGAGGCCGCCCGCGACCTCGGCTACCCCGTGGCCCTCAAGGCCACCGCACCGCATCTGCGCCACCGCGCCGACCTGGGCGGAGTACGCCTCGACCTGGCGGACGAGGAGCAACTGCGCCGGGCGTACGCCGAGCTGACCGAGCTGTTCGGGAAGCCGGACGAACTGCGGCCGGTGGTGCAGGCGATGGCACCGCGCGGGGTCGACACGGTCGTGCGCGCGGTCATCGACCCGAAGGCCGGGGCCGTGCTGTCGTTCGGGCTCGCCGGAGCCGCGTCCCAGCTGCTCGACGACATGGCGCACCGGCTGGTTCCGGTCACCGACCGCGACGCGACCTCGCTGGTCCGGTCGATCCGCACGGCGCCGCTGCTGTTCGGCTGGCGGGGTTCGACCCCGGTCGACACGCCTGCGCTGGAGGAGCTGCTGCTGCGGGTCTCCCGGCTGGTGGACGACCACCCCGAGGTCGTCGCGGTCACCCTGGAGCCGGTCGTCGTCGCCCCGCGGGGACTGAGCGTCCTCGGCGCCACCGTGCGCCTGGCACCGCCCCCCGTCCGCGACGACCTCGGCCCGCGCACGCTCCCCTCGTACTGAGCGGCCCACCGGGCGGCTGTCCGTACCCGACGGTTCCCTCCCGCGGAACCGTCGGGTACGCCGAGCGGTGCCTCGCAGTCAGTGCGCCCCCGTAGGATGGACGTCATGGCCAAGACCAGTACGACGACCCAGGGGCTGCGTGCGGCGATCGAGCGCAGCGGCTACTACCCGGCCCTCGTGGCCGAGGCGGTGGAGGCCGCCGTCGGCGGCGAGCCGATCCGGTCGTACCTGGTCCACCAGGAGACCACGTTCGACCAGAACGAGGTGCGCCGGCACGTGACCGTGCTGGTCCTCACCGGCAACCGCTTCATCGTGAGCCACACCGACGAGCAGGCCGCGGACACCACCTCCCCGACGCCGTACGCCACGACCTCCACGGAGTCCGTGAAGATCGGCCGGATCTCGTCCGTCGTGGTCAGCCGGGTGGTCGCCAACCCCGAGTCCTACACCCCCGGCACGCTGCCGCGCGAGATCGTGCTGACCATCGGCTGGGGCGCCGTCTCCCGCATCGACCTGGAGCCCGCCGCCTGCGGCGACCCCAACTGCGACGCCGACCACGGCTACACGGGCAGCTCGACGGCGGACGACCTCAGCCTGCGCGTCAGCGAGGCGGGGGACGGCCCGGAGACGGTCCGCCAGGCTCTCTCCTTCGCCCAGGCCATCTCCGAGGCGACAGCGGACGTCACCCCCTGATGTCTCCTCTCTCGCCGTCCGATTCCGTCGCCTGGGACCACCCCGAGCCGCTCGCCGTCGGCTCCGCCCCCGTCCCGGAGTACGGCTCCGGCTCGCTCGCCGACCTGCTGCCCACGCTCGCCGCCGGCATGGGCGTCCCGGGCCTGCCCACCGGCATTCCCGAGCTGACCGCCGCCGACCGCAACTGCGTGTTCCTGATCGACGGCCTGGGCTGGGAACAGCTCGGGGCGCACCCGGACGAGGCGCCCTTCATGGCCTCGCTGCTGGCGAGCTCCCGCGGCGGCACCGGCCGTCCGATCACCGCCGGCTACCCGGCCACCACCGCGACCTCCCTGGCCTCCGTCGGCACCGGCCTCCCGCCGGGCGCCCACGGCCTGCCCGGTTACACCGTCCGCAACCCCGACACCGGCGAGCTGATGAACCAGCTCCGCTGGAAGCCGTGGACATCGCCGCGCGTCTGGCAGCCGTACCCCACCGTCTTCCAGATGGCCCACGAGGCCGGCGTGCACGCCGCCCAGGTCTCGTCGCCGACCTTCGCGAACACCCCGCTGACCAAGGTCGCCCTCAGCGGCGGAACGTTCCACGGGCGGCTGGCCGGCGAGGAGCGCGTGGATCTCGCGGCCGCCCAACTGGCCGCCGCCGACCGCTCCCTGGTCTACACGTACTACGCCGAACTCGACGGCGCGGGCCACCGCTACGGCGTCGCCTCCGACACCTGGCGCGGTCAGCTCATGTACGTCGACCGGCTCGTCCAGCGGCTGGCCGAGCAGCTGCCCCCGCGCAGCGCCCTGTACGTCACGGCCGACCACGGCATGATCGACGTACCGTTCGACGAGCAGCACCGTATCGACTTCGACGAGGACTGGGAGCTGCGCGCCGGCGTGGCCCTGCTGGGCGGCGAGGGCCGCGCCCGCCACGTCTACGCGGTGCCGGGCGCCGAGAGCGACGTACTGACCTGCTGGCGCGAGGTGCTCGGCGAGCAGTTCTGGGTGGCTTCGCGGGACGAGGCGATCGCGGCCGGATGGTTCGGCCCGCACATCGACGAACGCGTGTACGCACGTATCGGCGACGTGGTGGCGGCCGCCCACGACGATGTGTTGATCATCGCCTCGGAGCGGGAACCGAAGGAGTCGGCGATGGTCGGCAACCATGGTTCGATGACCCCGGCCGAACAGCTGGTCCCCCTGCTCGAAGTACGCACCTGAGCCCCACCCCCACGCCCCGTTCCCTCCCCTCCGCGCTCCGCCTGTCTCCGTCGAAAGGTGCTCCGCTTCCCATGCCCGAGCTGGTGTTCTTCTCCGGAACGATGGACTGCGGGAAGTCGACGCTGGCTCTCCAGATCGAGCACAACCGCTCCACGCGGGGCCTGGTCGGCATGATCTTCACGCGTGACGACCGCGCGGGCGAGGGCAAGCTGTCCTCCCGTCTCGGCCTGGTCACGGACGCGGTGGAGGTCGAGGACGAGCAGGATCTGTACGCGTTCCTCGTCGACCACCTCTCCAAGGGCGGGCGCGCGGACTACGTGATCGCGGACGAGGCGCAGTTCCTGGCGCCCGAACAGATCGACCAGCTCGCGCGGGTCGTCGACGACCTGGCCGTCGACGTCTACGCCTTCGGCATCACGACCGACTTCCGCTCCAAGCTCTTCCCCGGTTCCCAGCGGCTGGTGGAGCTGGCCGACCGGGTCGAGGTGCTCCAGGTCGAGGCCCTGTGCTGGTGCGGTGCCCGTGCCACGCACAACGCCCGCACGGTCGGGGGCGAGATGGTCGTCGAGGGCGCCCAGGTGGTCGTGGGCGACGTCAACCGCTCCGCGGACGAGATCGGTTACGAGGTGCTGTGCCGCCGCCACCACCGGCGTCGTATGACGGCGGCCACGGCCCACGCGGCGGCCCTGTCGCCCGACGTGCTGCCGGTGTCGGCCTCCTGAGCCGAGAACTCGCTCCTCCGGACCGTCAACGCGGGCTCTGGACCAGGGCGAACCGGGCTCCCTCCGGGTCCGCCACCGAGGCCACGCGCCCGTGGGCGCCGTCCCGGGCCGGCTGGAGGACCTGTCCGCCGAGCGCGACGAGCCGGTCCAGCGACTTGTCGGTGTCGGCCACCTCGAAGTACGTCAGCCAGTGCGGGCCCCGTTCGCGCGGCAGCGCGTTGCCCACCCCCTGGATACCAGCCACCGGGCGGCCCTCGACGCGCAGCGTCACCCGGTCGAAGTCGGCCGGGGCCAAAGGCTGTTCCTCGTAGCCGAACACCGATTCGTAGAACTTGGCGACGGTCACCGAGTCGAAGGTCAGCAACTCGTTCCAGGCGGGCGTGCCCGGGACGCCGGGGACCCCAGGGGCTCCGAAGTCGCCGCCTACCGGGTGCTGCGCCGTCTGCCAGACACCGAAGACGGCGCCCGACGGGTCGGAGCAGATCGCCAGCCGCCCGGCCGCGGCCGCGTCGAGCGGTCCGACGCCGAGCGTGCCGCCGCACAGCCGTACCGTCTCGGCGGTCTGGTCCACGTCGTCCGAGGCGAGATAGGGCGTCCAGGCGGTCGGCAGGTGCAGATCCGGCGGCAGCTGGCCGATGCCCGCCACCTCGCGGCCGTCCAGCAGGGCCCTGACGTAGGGGCCGAGCCGCCGGGGACCGGGCTGGAACTCCCAGCCGAAGAGTTCTCCGTAGAAGTCCTGGGTCGCGGCCGGTTCGTGCACCATCAGGCTCACCCAGCAGGGTGTGCCGGGCGCGTACCGGGCGTGCGTCTTGCCGTCCGGGCCGTCCGACTCCCGTGTCTCGGTCATCGTCACTCTCTTCTCGGCCTCTCGTGGTGGCCGCGTCGATTCCGCTCTCCGGACCCCGTGCCCGATGCCTGCACCGAGCGTGGCGCCCTGCTCACCAGGCGTGCACGCCCTTGTGTGCGCGTGGGCCCCGTAGCCGGAGAATGCCCGCTGTAAGGTTTCTCGTCCCTTTCGGCACGATTACTTGTGAGGGTCGATCAGTTGTACAGCATGTGGCCGGTCCCGTACGCCTCGTGACCGTGCCTGCCCGGCCGAGCAGAGTAGCCGGACATGGGCGATGCGGCCACCCTGTGCGCGAGGATGGTGGCCATGAACGCCATCATCTCCGCAGCAGAACTCGCGACCGCCCTGTCCGGGGAGCGTCCGCCGACGCTGCTCGACGTCCGCTGGCAGCTCAGCGTGGCCAAGGCGGCCGGTGAGCCGGCCTTCGACGGCCGGGCCGAGTACGCGGCCGGTCATGTGCCCGGTGCCGTCTTCGTCGACCTGGACGCGGAGCTCGCCGCCGCGCCCGGTCCGGACGGCCGGCACCCGTTGCCCGACATCGCGGAGTTCGGCGCCGCGATGCGCCGGGCGGGCGTGTCGTCGAAGGTGCCGGTGATCGTGTACGACGGCGGACAGGGCTGGGCGGCGGCACGCGCGTGGTGGCTGCTGCGCTGGACGGGTCACCCGGACGTGCGGGTCCTCGACGGCGGGTTGCCGGCCTGGCAGGGGGACCTGTCGGTGGGCGTGCCCGCTTCCGTCGAGGGCGACTTCGAGCCGGTACCGCAGGCCACGGGATTCCTGGATGCGGACGGGGCCGCGGCGCTGGCACGTTCGGGGGTGCTGTTCGACGCGCGCGCGGGGGAGCGGTACCGGGGCGAGGTGGAGCCGATCGACCGGGTCGGCGGGCACATCCCGGGCGCGGTCTCGGCGCCCACCACGCAGAACGTGGCGGCGGACGGACGGTTCCTGCCCGCCGGGGAACTGAACGCGCGCTTCCGGGCGTTGGGCGCCGACGACGGCACCGAGGTGGGCGTGTACTGCGGTTCGGGCGTCTCCGGCGCCCATGAGGTGCTCGCGCTGGCGGTCGCCGGTATCCCGTCCGCGCTGTACGTCGGTTCGTGGTCGCAGTGGTCCTCGGACCCGTCCCGTCCCGTCGCCGTGGGCCCCGACCCGCAGTAGCGCCTGGCGCCCGCCGGTGTCCCGTACGGCTGCCCGGCGGGCCGTACGCGGACCGGTCCGCGGATGTCCCGTACCGATGCCCGAGGGCCCGCGTCGTCAGGACGCGGGCCCTCGGTGTCGTGCGGCGTCGTACGGTCCGGCTACTCCTGCTTCTTGCGTCGCGTCCCGAAGACGATCTCGTCCCAGCTGGGCACCGCGGCCCGGCGGCCGGGACGGACGCCGTCCGCCTCGGCCTGGCGGTCGGTGGCACCGACCAGACGGTCGCGGTGGCTCCCGACGGAGCGCGGCATGAGCACGTCCGCGTAGGCGGAGCCGGCGGAGGCCGCGGGAGCCGGGGGCTCCTCCGCCTCCGGTTCCTCGACCGGCTCCTCCACGGGAGGTTCCGCCGGGCGTTCCGGGACCACGAGGTCGCCCCGGAAACTCGGCACCGCCTCCAGCAGGCTGGTCAGCGAGTCCCGTTCGCCCGTGCTCTCCTCGGCCGGTTCGGACGCCTGCGCGGGCAGGCTCGGCCGCTCCCGGTCGAGAGCGCGGTCCAGCGGGCGGTCGCGCGGCAGCCGTGCGATACGCGGTACGAAGGGGAAGCTGGGCTCGGGCGCGGCGAGGTCGTCGGACTCGCCGATGAGCGAGCGCGCCTCGTCGTCGACGGCCTGGACGAGCCGCCGGGGCGGGTCGTACGTCCAGCTCGCCGAGTGCGGTTCACCGGCGACCAGGTAGACCAGCAGGACTTCCCAGGTGCCGTCGTCGCGGCGCCAGGAGTCCCACTGCACCGTGTCCTTGTCGGCGCCGCGCAGCAGCAGGCGCTCCTGGACGGCCTCGCCGAGCTGGGGTCCGGCGTTCTCGCCGGGCCGGCGGACCGGGGTCTTGCGGGCCCGCTCGGCCATGAAGGCGCGCTCGGCCAGCACAGGACCCTCGAAGCGGCGTACACGATCGACCGGGATACCGGCCATCTGGGCGACCTCTTCCGCGGTCGCACCGGCACGTATACGCGCCTGGATGTCACGGGGGCGGAGATGGCTCTCCACCTCGATCTCGATCTGGCCGAGGCGGGGACGGTCGCCGCGCACGGCGGCACGGAGTCGTTCGTCGATCGGAAGCGTGTACTCCGTGCTGTCCGCAGCCTTCAGCACCAGCCGTGTGCCGTCATTGGAGACGGCCACGACACGCAGTTCGGGCATGGGGACCTCCCGGGTGGTGCCTGCCGACGTCACGTGCGTCGCTGCTTCCGCTAGTCGAGTGTGGCCTGCCCGGGTGCAGCCTGCCACAACCTTGCCGAGTTGCCCGGCGTGTCGGACGCGAGCCCGCGTACGCCGTTATGGCACGGTTACCTATTCGCAACGCTAAGTGACCAACTCCGTCACCCTGTGCAATTAGCCCCCTCCGGTGGTCCGGCAAGGTCCCGGACGCCCTGGCGGGAGACCGAACCCAGGGCTCGCAACAGTACTCCATTTGGGCCACGTGCGTGGATTGGCACGCCGTTCAACTTCTGGCGGGGGGTGCGACTTGACCGTCCGTTGTGCGGTGATGCGGGAGTGAACGTGGCGCACTTCACCCAATCGCCGGAAACGGAGCTAATCGTTTCGCCTGTACGTCCCTTGCTCGCACGGGCGGTCGACGGAACGGCTTCCGGCTGACCGGAGAGGCTGACGCCGGCCCCGAGCGTCACCGCGGGCCCGGCCGCGAGTGGCGAAGCGTCACCCGCGGCCGGGACTCCGGAGGCGGTCCGCCGCCCGTGGCCGGGACGTCCGCGTGTCCGCTACCCCAGAACCCTCCGCAAGTAGTCGTTCTGGAACAGGCGTTCGGGGTCGAGCCGGTCCCGCAGCGCGGTGAACTCGCCGAAGCGCGGATAGACCCCGGCCAGGTACTCGGCGTCCCGGGTGTGCACCTTGCCCCAGTGCGGCCGGCCCTCGTGCGCGGTGAAGATGCGCTCGGCGGCGGTGAAGTACGCCTGATAGGGCGTACCCCGGAACATGTGCACGGCGACATAGGCGCTGTCCCGGCCCGAGGCGGTGGACAGGGCGATGTCGTCGGCGGGAGCGGTGCGCACCTCGACGGGGAAGCTCACCCGCAGCCCGGAGCGGTCGACCATCGTCCTCAGCTCCCGCAGCGTCTCGGCCAGGGCCTCGCGCGGGACGGCGTACTCCATCTCCACGAAGCGCACCCGGCGCGGGGAGGTGAAGACCTTGTAGGGGATGTCCGTGTAGGTGCGCGCGGAAAGGGCCTTGCTGGAGATCCGGGCGATCGCGGGAATCGCCGCGGGCGCCGCCCGGCCGACCAGCTGGGCAACCTGGAAGACGCCGTTGGAGAGGAACTCGTCCTCGAACCAGCCGGTCAGCTGACCCACCGGCTGCTCCGGGCCCGCGCTGCGGTTGTTGCGCTTGGTGTTGGTGCTGCCGGTGTGCGGGAACCAGTAGAACTCGAAGTGCTCGTTCTCGGCCCACAGCTCGTCGAGCTCGGCGATGACCCGGTCCAGGGGCATCGGCTCCTCGCGCGCCGTCAGCAGGAAGAGCGGCTCCACGGCGAAGGTGATCGCGGTGACGATGCCGAGCGCGCCCAGGCCGATCCGGGCGGCCGCGAAGACCTCCGGGTTCTCCTTCTCGGAGCAGACGAGCACCGATCCGTCGGCCGTGACCAGTTCCAGGCCCTTGATCTGGGCGGCGATCGAGCCCGACTCGCGGCCGGTGCCGTGCGTGCCGGTGCTGGTGGCCCCGGAGACGGTCTGCTCCATGATGTCGCCCATGTTGGTCAGCGACAGACCCTCGCGGGCCAGGGCCACGTTGAGTCTCTTGAGCGGGGTGCCGGCCTCGACCGTGACGGTCCCGGCCTCCCGGTCAATGTTGCGGATACCGGTCAACAGTTGAGGGCGGATCAATAGGCCGTCGGTGGCGGCGATCGCCGTGAACGAGTGCCCGGTGCCCACCGCCTTCACCTTCAGGCCGTCCTCGGCGGCCTTGCGCACGGCCGCGGCCAGCTCCTCGACGGAGGCGGGCATGACCTCCCGCGCGGGCCGGGCCGAGACGTTGCCGCCCCAGTTACGCCACGTGCCGTTCTTCCCGCTCGCTGTCGTGCTCAACGGTCCCTCCCCAACCCGGAGCCGGCCTGCTGAGCCGGCGGTACCCCAGGAAACCGACCGTGACCGCGACGGCCCCGGACACGGCCGGAACCCCGTACCCGGCGCGCGCGCCGACCGCGTCGACCACCCAGCCGGCCGCCGAGGAACCGAGCGCGACACCGATGGCGAGCCCGGTGCTCACCCAGGTCATGCCCTCGGTCAGTTGCGCACGTGGTACGTGCTCTTCGATGAGGGACATGGTCGTGATCATCGTCGGCGCGATGGACAGACCCGCAACGAACAGCGCCACGGCCAGAAACGGCAAGTTTCCGACCAGTAGGAGGGGGATCATACTCACGGCCATCATGAATATGCCCAGTACCCAGCGGCGTTCCGGTGCTCCCCGGAAGCGCAACAACCCGAAGACGACGCCCGCCGTGCAGGACCCCGCCGCGTAGAGCGCGAGGACCAGGCTCGCGGCGGCCTTGTGGCCCTGTTCCTCGGCGAAGGCCACGGTGACCACGTCGACCGCCCCGAAGATCGCTCCGGTGGCCACGAAGGTGGCCACCAGGACCTGGAGTCCGGGCGAGCGCAGCGCCGAACCGCCGCCGTGCCGCTCGCGCGGGTGCGGCTCGGGCTCGGTGGCGCGCTGGGCGGTCAGCCAGAACACACCGACCGCCAGGAAACCGGCCGCGAGCAGCGGCCCGGCCTCCGGGAACCAGGCCGTCGACAGTCCGATGGAGATGATCGGCCCGAAGATGAAGCACATCTCGTCCACCACGGACTCGAAGGAGTACGCGGTGTGCAGCTGCGGGGTGCCCCGGTACAGGGCGGCCCAGCGCGCGCGGATCATCGCGCCGAGGCTGGGCACGGAGCCGATGCCGGCGGCGCACACGAACAGCACCCAGTCCGGCCACGCGAAGTGTGCGGCGAACAGCAGTCCCGCCGCGGCCGCGAGCGCGACCAGCGTGGCCGGCCGCAGCACCCGCCGCTGCCCGTGCCGGTCGACCAGCCGTGAGATCTGCGGGCCGATCGCCGCCGCGGCCAGCGCGATGGTGGCCGACAGCGCGCCCGCGAGCCCGTAGCGCCCGGTGAGCTGGGAGATCATCGTGACCACGCCGATGCCCATCATCGACAGTGGCATCCGGCCGAGGAATCCCGCGGCGGAGAAGCCCTTGGAACCTGGGGCGGCGAACAGGGCGCGATAGGGGCTGGGCACGGGTGTCTCCGGGGATCCGGTAAGGCGCGAAGAGGGCCGATACAGGTTACTGGTTAGGTAACCCTAATGCACCGGGTCCGCGGGCCCGGAGCCCGGCTGTCGGTGCCGGGTGGCAGGATTCGACTCATGCCAGAAGCGCTCGATCCCACCCCCTACGACGCCCTGCTCCTGCTCTCCTTCGGCGGCCCGGAAGGCCCGGACGACGTGGTCCCGTTCCTGGAGAACGTGACACGTGGGCGCGGCATCCCGAAGGAACGCCTCAAGGAGGTCGGGCAGCACTACTTCCTGTTCGGCGGGGTCAGCCCCATCAACGGCCAGAACCGCGCCCTGCTGGACGCCCTCCGCAAGGACTTCGCGGACCACGGCCTGGACCTGCCGGTCTACTGGGGCAACCGCAACTGGGCGCCCTACCTCACCGACACCCTGCGCGAGATGGCCGCCGACGGCCGCCGCCGCGTCCTCGTCCTGACGACCAGCGCCTACGCCTCGTACTCGGGCTGCCGCCAGTACCGCGAGAACCTCGCCGACGCGCTCGCCGCCCTGCGGGCCGAGGGCGTCGAGCCGCCGCGGATCGACAAACTGCGCCACTACTTCAACCACCCGGGCTTCCTGGAACCCATGATCGAAGGGGTGATCGCCTCCCTCGCCGACCTCCCCGAGGACGTCCGCGACGGCGCGCACCTCGCCTTCTCGACCCACTCCATCCCGGTCTCCGCCGCCGACACCTCCGGCCCGGCCGGGGCACACGGAGACGGCGGGGCCTACGTCGCACAGCACCTGGACGTGGCGCGGCTGATCGCCGACGCCGTCCGGGAGCGCACCGGCGTCGACCACCCCTGGCAGCTCGTCTACCAGTCCCGCTCCGGCGCACCGCACATCCCGTGGCTGGAGCCGGACATCTGCGACCACCTCCAGGAGCGGCACGCGGCCGGCGTCCCGGCGGTCGTCATGGCCCCCATCGGCTTCGTCTCCGACCACATGGAGGTCCTGTACGACCTCGACACGGAGGCCACCGCCAAGGCCGCGGAACTGGGACTGCCGGTACGCCGGTCGGCCACCGTCGGCGACGACCCGCGCTTCGCCGCCGCGGTCCGGGAACTGATCCTGGAGCGCGCCGGGACGGAGCGCGGCCAGGCGGTCACCCCGTGCGCCCTGGGCACGCTCGGCGCGAGCCACGACCTGTGCCCGGTCGGCTGCTGCCCGGCCCGCGCCCCCCGCCCCGCCGCCGCGGGCGCCGACAGCCCCTACGCGTGAGGAACGCCGTGACCGACCCCCTGCACACCGAACTGCTCGGCATCGCCCTGGAGGCGGCCCGTCGCGCGGGTGAACTGCTGCGCGACGGCCGTCCCGCCGACCTCGCGGTCGCCGCCACCAAGTCGAGCCCGATCGACGTCGTCACCGAGATGGACATCGCGGCGGAGAAGCTGATCACCGGCCTCGTCGCCGACCGCCGTCCCGTCGACGGCATCCTCGGCGAGGAGGGGGCCGCCAGCGAGGGCACGAGCGGGGTCCGCTGGGTGATCGACCCCCTCGACGGCACGGTGAACTACCTCTACGGGCTGCCGACCTGGGCCGTGTCCGTGGCGGCCGAGCAGGACGGCGAGACGGTCGTCGGCGTGGTGGCGGTCCCGATGCGCGGGGAGACCTTCCACGCGGTCCGTGGCGGCGGAGCCTGGGCCACCGGTGCCTGGGACGGTGAGCGCAGGCTCGCCTGCCGTCCCGCGCCGCCCCTGGACCAGGCCCTGGTCGCGACCGGCTTCAACTACGTCACCGAGGTCCGCACCCACCAGGCCGAGGTCGCCCGCAAACTCGTTCCGCTGCTGCGCGACATCCGGCGCAGCGGCTCGGCCGCCGTCGACCTGTGCGAGCGCCCCCGACCTGGACGTGGCCCGCACCCACCTGGGCCGGGCCGCCGACCTGGCCCGGCACAGCCTCGGCGAGGCCCGCCGCAGCGTGCA
>NZ_JBEOWS010000264.1:0-14198 GCF_040296125.1 Streptomyces sp. NPDC002265
GGCCGCTGGGCGGCGGGGACGCTGCGCGCGGCCCGGAAAGCGGCCACCGCGGCGGCTTCTCCGGGCAGTTCGGTGCTGTTCGGCGCGGCTGCCGCCGTGGACAGTGCGCCGAGGGCCTCGGCGAGCTGTCCGGCCCGGTCCCGGGCCGTGGCGTCGACAGCGGGGGCCGGCGGCTCCCCGCGCAGCAAGCGCTCCGCCGTTTCGCGGTCCAGCCACCTGTACTGCTCGTCGGCCATCACATGTCCTTCTGCGTCCGCGCGCGTGGATGCGTCACACCGGCGGACGTCACCGCGCGGGCGCGCGGTTCTCGCTGGGACGGCAGGGCGTCGAGCCCGCCGGCCGATTCCGGATCGGAGCCGAGGAGTTCGGCGAGCCGCTTCAGACCGCGGTGCGCGGCCGTACGGACGGCCCCCGGCCGCTTGCCCAGCGTCTCGGCGGCGCTCTTGGCGTCGAGGCCCACGACCACCCGCAGGACGACCGCCTCGGCCTGGTCCTGCGGCAGCCGGGCGATGAGGGAGAAGGCGCGACCGGTGGCCAGGGCTTCCATGGCCTCGCCCGCGGTGTCGGACGCGGCGGCCTTCGCGGCCAGTTCGGTCTCGTCGCCGCCTATCGCGGGCCGGCGTCCGCGCATCCGTATGTGGTCCAGGGCCCGGTTGCGCGCTATCCGGGCGGCCCAGCCGCGGAAGCGGTCCGCGTCGCCGGTGAACCGCTCCAGGTCGCGGGCGATCTGGAGCCACGCCTCGGAGGCGACGTCCTCGGCGTCGAGGTCGCCGACCAGTGTCCTTACGTATCCGAGCAGCCGGGGGTGCACCGTGCGGTACACAGTCCGGAACGCGGTCTCGTCCCCGTCCTGCGCCGCAAGCACCGCGGCCGTCAGCTCCGCGTCGTCCCCCAGCACCGCGCCCCTTTTGCGCCTCGGCCGACACCGCTCTCGCGGGCCGGGTTCTCGCCGTCGTGGTTGCTCGATCGATGGCCGTCGATGGTTACGGTCACAGGCCCCGTGATGGTCAGGCAGTCCGCCGCTGTCAGCGGTACGGCGCGAAAGGCACGTTACGGCGTGAAACCGCTGCTCGTCCACGTCGGTAGAACATGCAACTAACTCGTGACTCAGTGGGTGTGACAGAAAACGCACTCTCGGCGCTGTAGGAGATACGGGCCGCCGCGCGGCCCGTGCCGCGCGACGGCCGGGGCCTCTCCTGTGGGGGGTGGCGGCCCCGGCCGTTGCCTTGGCGGCAGATCCGTGACCCCGGGCGGCTCGGTGCGCGTGGAAAGCGATTGCCCGCAGCAGTGGCTGCTCAGGGCCGTGACGGCCCAAGTCCGTGAGTCGTACGGGACGGTGACCGCTCAGCGCGGCGGCCGGGGCCGCCAGTCGTCCCGCCGCCTGGTCCGCGCCGGCGGTGCCGTCAGGTCGCGTACGGCGAGAAAGGCGGCGACGGCGCGCTTCTCCGACTCGGCGTCGGTCTCCTCCTCGCGCAGCGCGGCGGCCAGCAGTTCGGTCAGGCGGGCGGCCCGGCCGGACAGGACGTCGTCCCCCGGGGCGCCGCCCGTGCCGGCGCCCGTCCCCACATGGCTCATTCCGCCCCCTCACCGGTCGATCCGCCACCACGCCGCACGAACCCGCCCCGCGCCGCCTCGCACCCGCCCGCACCGGCTCGCGGATCCGTTCCCGCGCCGCCTCGCGCCGCCGTACGCCTTCGTCACCGCGCCCGCGCCGCCTTCGCCGGCGCGCTCCGCCCCGTAGTCCCCGCGCTCGTCCGGGTGTTCGCGGGGCGGCCCGCAGGATGCCCTCATGTCGACTCCCCCAGCGTCCGGGGCCCGTCATCCGTCACACCTGCGGACGCCGGTCCGTCCACGCCCAGTTCACGGGCGATCCGGCGCAGTCCGCGGTGTGCGGCGGTACGGACCGCGCCGGGGCGCTTGCCGAGGATCCGGGCGGCGGCCGGCGCGTCGAGACCGACGACGACCCGCAGCAGCACGGCCTCGGCCTGGTCGGGCGGCAGGGCGCGGATGAGGGCGAGGGCGCGCTCGGTGGAGAGGGACTCCAGGGCCTGGTCGTGGGTGCTGTACGGGCCCGGCAGATCCAGTACGTCCGGTTCGAGGGCCGCCGCCACGGGCCGTACCCGGCGCCGCCGCAGATGGTCGAGGGCCCGGTGCCGGGCGATGGTCGCGGTCCAGCCGCGGAACCCCGCCCCGTCCCCCGCGAACCTCCCGAGGTCGCGGGCGATCTCCAGCCACGCGTCGGCGGCCACGTCCTCGGCGTCGTCACCGACCAGTCCGCGCAGATATCCGAGCAGCCCCGGCTGCACGATCCGGTACGCCACCGCGAACGCGCTCTCGTCGCCCTGCTGGGCCAGCGCGACCGCCGCGCCCAGCTCCCCGTCGTACGCCTGCGCGCGCCGGGATTCGCCTCCCTGGCCCAAGACAGTCCTCGTCCATGCCGAGTCCATGGCCGCGGTCCACGGCCACCCCGTCTGCCGGAGCCGCCGTGTGAAGTGGCTCCACGGGCATCTGCGTCTGTCCTGGCGGAAGTGTCACAGCGCACCGGACGGCGGCCCCGGCGCCGGGCCGGCCCACGCCCGCGCTCGCACACCGCTCACCCGCTCACCCGCCCGCGCCGCGCTCCGCCGCCGCGTCCTGGCACAGCAGCCGCAGCGAACCCTGGCCCGCGAAACACCGGCGGGCCTCCTCGATCGGGTCCCACAGCCGGCCGTCCGGGGTGCGGATCAGGCACTCGCCGCCCGACACCCACCACTCCGCGCCGGTCTGGCGGACGATCACCTCGCCCGCGTACGCGCCGAAACCCCGCAGCACACCCTCCACGGCGGCGTACGGGGTGCCCTCGCGCCCGATCTCCTCGATCGTCCGGTCGACCCGCCACAGGCTCGGTGCCCCGTAGTCGAGACGCAGCCGCGCGCCCTCGCGCATGGCGCTCACCACGTCCGCCGCCCACCGCACCGGCCGGTTCGCCGCACGGGGTCTGGTCCCCCACGGTGCGGCGCCCGTCGTCACCTGGCTCGTCAGATAGCTCGTCACATCGAGAAGAGCGAGGTCAGCGGCCTTTTCGTCACCGGTTTCCGGGGCGATCGCGCAACCGGCGCAGGACCGCCGCACCTTCCCCGCACAACGCACACAGGATGCGCTCAGGAACGGGCCCTGACCCCCTGCGCGCCGCGTGCCCGCCGTGACACCACCGCGCGCAGCACCCGCCGCCCCTCCGTGGACACGTCCAGCGCCGGGCGCAGTCCGCCCGCGCCGTGTTCGGCGAGCAGTTCCAGGACGCTGATCTGGCGGCGCAGTTCGGCGGCGACGAGCGGCGGCACGCTCACCAGACAGCCCTCGGCGGGCGCCTCGCCCGCGCGGATGCGGTCGAGAGCGTCGTCCGGGGAGGCGTCCTCGACCGGATCGAGGATCCGGTGGATCTGCAGCGAGGCCACCGAGCAGGCGTCCGCCCACTGCCGCACCTCGGCGGTGGTCCGCCCGGCCGGGGCGGCGGCCAGCATCCGGTGGGCGAGGAGAGCGGCCTCGTTCCCCTCGGACTCCTCCGGCGCCACGAGCTTGCCGCGCACCTGTTCCAGCGACTCGCCCCAGTCGCCGCCGGAGCCTTCCGTCAGGCTGCCCCACAGCGGCCGCAGAACCTCGTCGTCACCGCCCAGCAGCGGCACACACCGATCCAAACAAGCCAGCCCGCTCGCGGTCAGCCCACGGTCGTCGGCCTGACCGATGAGGTCCACCAGGCTCATTCACGTCTCCCTTGTCGAGGCACCATTCCTTACGGAGCCCGCATATCCCCTTACTGCGTGCGACCGCCCCGGTGTGTCACAGGGGGCGGCCCGCCGATCCGGTCGAGCAGCGAAAAGCAGAGGGTTTTCAGCCAAAGGGACCACAGGAGCCACAGGAACACAAGGGGTCACTTAAAGATCACTGAGAATCACTGGACCTGGGAAGACCTCGGGAGCCGCCGGTCCCCGCGGCGGCGAACACCGGCCGGAGCGCGGCACCAGGACCCCCGGGCTCACCCCAGCCGGGTCGCCAGCGCCGTGAACTGCGTCCAGGTCAGGGCGGGGGTGCCCGGGTCCCACAGTTTCTGGACGGTCGCCCGCAGCGGCATCCGGACACCGGCCGCGACCTGGTCCTGGGTCTGGGAGTTCGCGAGGTCGCACCAGACCGCGAAGGAACCGCCGAGGATCTGGTCGTCGTACTTGGCCGGCACGGCCGCCGTCTTGCGCAGGACGCGCGGGTTCCACTGCTCGTAGATCCGCTTGCCCGTGGGGTAGACGAAGGTGTTCGGCTCGCCGAGCACGTAGTAGAGGAACTCGTCGTTGTAGTTGAGCACCTTGCGGCCCGCGGCCAGGTACTCCTCCGGCTGCCGGGCGCCGATCTCCTTGCCGGTCCAGTAGGCGACCTGGAGGTCCTTGGCGGGCTGCACGGACGTGTGGCGGAAGAAGCCGTCGTTCCAGACCCGCATCGTGCGGTCGTGGCGGCGGACGGTGTCGGCGCGGTCTCCGAGCCAGCCGGTGGTGAGGTCGGCGACGGTGCCGGAGGAGCCGTACGCCGCCCTGGCCGCGGTGGCGAGCTGCGGATAGGCGGCCTCCGGGTCCGACGCCGTCAGCGCCTGGTACTCGTCACCGCCGAGGTGCCACTGACCGCCGGGGAACAGGCCGGCGTACTCGCCGAGCAGATCGTCGACGAGGCCGGCGGAGTCGTCCTTCGCGATGTCGATCGCGCCGCGGGTGGCGACGCCCTGCGCGTTGCGCAGCTGGAGGTCGGGGTGGGCGGCGATGGCGGCACCCAGGTGGCCGGGCGAGTCGATCTCCGGCACGACCGTGATGTGCCGGCTCTGTGCGAGCGCGACGATCCGCGCGACCTCCGCCTTCGTCAGATGCTGCGCGGACACGATCTCGGGATGGGTCGCCGACTCGATCCGGAAGCCCTGGTCGTCGGAGAAGTGCAGCCCGAGCTCGTTGTACTTCAGGTCGCCCAGCTCGCGCACCCGGTCCTCGATCCAGGCCGCGGTGAAGTGCTTGCGCGCGATGTCCAGCATGAACCCGCGCCGGGGCTTGGCCGGCTCGTCGTGCACGACGCCCTCCGGGGCCGTACCGCCGCCGTGCACCTCCTGTTTGAGGGTGCGGGTGCCGTAGAAGACGCCCGCGTCGGCGGGCCCGCTGATGGTCACCCGGCCGCCGCGCACGGTCATGGCGTACGACTCCGGGTTCGCGCCCTCGTCGTCGTTCAGCGCCAGCCGTACGTCCCCGTCGCGCACGTCGTCCTTCTCGCCCCCGTACGTCATCCCCAGCTCGCCGGCGATCAGCCGCCCCTCGTCGGCCAGCTCGGGGTCGCTGACCACCACCCGGTAGCCGGACCGCGGCCGCCAGCCGGGGCCGCGCGCCGGGGTGTGGTCGCGCACCGCGGGGATGGTCTGCGGGGCCTGGGAGAGGGGATAGACCCGGGTGGACGACGGGCTGGGGGTCGCGGCCTGCCCGGCCGAGGAGGCGGCACCGGAGTCCCGGCCCGCGGGGGCCCCGTCGTCACCGAAGGCCCAGACTCCGAGCCCGGCGCCGAACGCGGTGACCGCGGCCCCGATCCACAGCGCCCGCCGGCCCGCCCTCTTCTTCGGCGCCCGGCGCCCGCGCCGGCCCGCGCCTTTCTGCTGACCCACGCCCTTCTGCGGCGCCCGGCGCCTGTGCTGACTCACCACGCCAACCTACGGCCACTCACAGGCCGCGGCTGTCCACCACACGTTCCGAAACTCTCCCGTGCGGGTGAAAACCGGGCATCCGCCGGGCATGAACCCGACCACTCTCGATACGGTGTCGTCACATCTCTCTCAGCATCCCCTGCCGACACACACGTGACGCGAGGACCCACGCTGCCTGCGCACCGCATTCCTCATCTCCCCGGCCGAGTGGCCATACCCACCGTCCCGGAACAGACCCGCACCGCGCCCTCCGCGCCTCTGCTGGAGGGGTTCAACACCGCGCCCGCCGACGACGCCCGCCGGCTGCTCCTGGACTGCCTGCGCAGCCTGCGCTGGGCCAGGCGCGTCGCCGACCACCGCCCCTATCCCGACCTGGAGTCGCTGCTGGCCGCCTGCGACGAGGCGGCGTACGACCTGACCCCGGGCGATCTCGCGGAGGCGCTGGCGAGCGAGACCCTGCCGACCCTGCCGTACGGGACCTACTCGGCAGCCCATACTGCACTGAGCGCGGCCCACGCGGCCTACGAGGCGCGCTTCGGACATGCGTTCGTCATCTGTCTGGACGAAGTGACCCGGGACGAAACCCCCGACCGTGTACTCGAAGGCATCCGGTCACGATTGACAAACGATCCGGAGGAAGAACGGGTCGTCACGGCGGAGGAACTTCGGAATCTGGCCAAGGGAAGGCTGGCCGCCCGCCTCCGGGGCGCGAGGAACCCAGCACTCGGTACAAACCGTGCCATATCCGGTGAATAGGACATGATTCCCCGTCATGACGCGCCCGCCGATAGCCCGTACGTGCCCCTTTGCGTGCCAGTTTGATCACACCGGCAGGCCCCGTGTAAGCGCCACGCGCACACGTCGCTACGATGCTGGGGGCCGGTGGACCGTACCCGGCCGGGCCCGACCGACACCGAAGCCGGCGCGGCCCTAGTCCCCGCTCCCGGAGGGTTCTTCCGTGCCGGCTGGAACGCTGTACCGCGGCCGGGAAGGAATGTGGTCCTGGGTGGCTCATCGAGTCACCGGCGTCCTCATCTTCTTCTTCCTGTTCGTTCACGTGCTGGACACCGCTCTCGTTCGCGTGTCCCCCGAGGACTACGACAAGGTCGTAGCCACGTACAAGACCCCGATCGTCGGGCTGCTGGAGTATGGCCTCGTCGCCGCCATCCTCTTCCACGCGCTCAACGGCCTGCGCGTCATCGCCGTCGACTTCTGGTCGAAGGGCCCGCGCTACCAGAAGCAGATGCTCTGGTCCGTCGTCGGCATCTGGGTCGTGCTGATGATCGGGGCGATCTACCCCGTCCTCGGCCACGCCGCTCGTGAACTGTTCGGGAGCTGACGTCGATGTCCACTGCTGAAACCACCGCTTCCGGGATCGGCCCCGTCGAGGGCGCTCCCCTCTTCGGCGTCGACAACCCGGCGCCCCTCATCGAGGCCCCCCGGGCCCGCACCAAGAAGACCCCGAAGTCCACGCGCGGCAACTTCGAGATGTACGGCTGGCTGTTCATGCGCCTGTCCGGCATCGTGCTGGTCGTCCTGGTCCTGGGCCACCTGCTCATCCAGCTCGTGCTGGACGGCGGCGTCTCCAAGATCGGCTTCGCCTTCGTGGCCGGCCGCTGGGCCTCGCCGTTCTGGCAGGTCTGGGACCTGCTGATGCTGTGGCTCGCCATGCTCCACGGCGCCAACGGCCTGCGCACGGTCATCAACGACTACGCGGAGCGCGCGAACACCCGGCTGTGGCTCAAGGGCCTGCTCTACACCGCCACGGTGTTCACCATCCTGCTGGGCACGCTGGTGATCTTCACCTTCGACCCGAACATCCGCTAGGCACGGGGCTGAGGCAACCACCATGAAGATCCACAAGTACGACACCGTCATCGTCGGCGCAGGCGGCGCCGGCATGCGCGCCGCCATCGAGTCGACGAAGCGCAGCCGCACCGCCGTGCTGACCAAGCTCTACCCCACCCGCTCCCACACGGGCGCCGCGCAGGGCGGCATGGCCGCCGCGCTGGCCAACGTGGAGGAGGACAACTGGGAGTGGCACACCTTCGACACGGTCAAGGGCGGTGACTACCTGGTCGACCAGGACGCCGCCGAGATCCTGGCGAAGGAGGCCATCGACTCCGTCCTCGACCTGGAGAAGATGGGCCTGCCGTTCAACCGGACCCCGGACGGCACCATCGACCAGCGCCGCTTCGGCGGTCACAGCCGCAACCACGGCGAGGCCCCGGTCCGCCGGTCCTGCTACGCGGCCGACCGCACCGGCCACATGATCCTCCAGACGCTGTACCAGAACTGCGTGAAGGAGGGCGTGGAGTTCTTCAACGAGTTCTACGTCCTCGACCAGCTGATCACCGAGGTCGACGGCGTCAAGAAGTCCGCCGGCGTGGTCGCGTACGAGCTGGCCACCGGCGAGATCCACATCTTCCAGGCGAAGGCCGTGATCTACGCGTCCGGCGGCACCGGCAAGTTCTTCAAGGTGACCTCCAACGCGCACACCCTGACCGGTGACGGCCAGGCGGCCGTCTACCGCCGCGGTCTGCCGCTGGAGGACATGGAGTTCTTCCAGTTCCACCCGACCGGCATCTGGCGCATGGGCATCCTGCTGACGGAGGGCGCCCGCGGTGAGGGCGGCATCCTGCGCAACAAGGACGGCGAGCGCTTCATGGAGAAGTACGCGCCGGTCATGAAGGACCTCGCGTCCCGTGACGTCGTCTCGCGCTCCATCTACACGGAGATCCGGGAGGGCCGCGGCTGCGGTCCCGAGGGCGACCACGTCTACCTCGACCTCACCCACCTCCCGCCGGAGCAGCTCGACGCCAAGCTGCCCGACATCACCGAGTTCGCGCGCACCTACCTCGGTATCGAGCCCTACACGGACCCGATCCCGATCCAGCCCACCGCGCACTACGCCATGGGCGGCATCCCGACCAACGTCGAGGGTGAGGTCCTGTCGGACAACACCACCGTCGTCCCGGGCCTGTACGCGGCCGGCGAGGTCGCCTGCGTCTCGGTGCACGGCGCGAACCGCCTCGGCACGAACTCCCTGCTCGACATCAACGTGTTCGGCCGCAGGGCGGGCATCGCGGCGGCGGAGTACAGCCAGAAGGCGGACTTCGTCGAGCTCCCGGAGAACCCGGAGGCGCTGGTCGTCGCCCAGATCGAGCGGCTGCGCACCTCCACGGGCACCGAGCGGGTGGCGACGCTGCGCCGCGAGCTCCAGGAGACCATGGACGCCAACGTCATGGTGTTCCGCACCGAGCAGACGATCAAGACGGCGGTCGAGAAGATCGCCGAGCTGCGCGAGCGCTACCGGAACGTGTCGATCCAGGACAAGGGCAAGCGGTTCAACACCGACCTGCTGGAGGCCGTCGAGCTGGGCAACCTGCTCGACCTGGCCGAGGTCATGGCCGTCTCCGCGCTCGCCCGCAAGGAGTCCCGCGGCGGTCACTACCGCGAGGACTACCCGAACCGCGACGACGTCAACTTCATGCGCCACACCATGGCGTACCGCGAGGTGGGCGACGACGGCTCCGAGTCGATCCGTCTCGACTACAAGCCGGTCGTCCAGACCCGCTACCAGCCGATGGAGCGTAAGTACTGATGGCAACCCCCGTTCTGGACAAGGTCGAGGCGGAGTCCGCCGCCTCCCCCTACATCACGGTCACCTTCCGGATCCGCCGCTTCAACCCGGAGATCTCGGCGGAGTCGACCTGGGAAGACTTCCAGCTGGAGATCGACCCCAAGGAGCGGGTCCTCGACGGCCTCCACAAGATCAAGTGGGACGTCGACGGCACCCTCACCTTCCGCCGCTCCTGCGCCCACGGCATCTGCGGCTCGGACGCCATGCGGATCAACGGCAAGAACCGTCTGGCCTGCAAGACGCTGATCAAGGACCTCAACCCCGAGAAGCCGATCACGGTCGAGCCCATCAAGGGCCTGACGGTCCTCAAGGACCTGGTCGTCGACATGGAGCCGTTCTTCCAGGCGTACCGCGACGTCATGCCCTTCCTCATCACGAAGGACACGAACGAGCCGACCCGCGAGCGTCTGCAGACGGCCGAGGACCGTGAGCGCTTCGACGACACCACGAAGTGCATCCTGTGCGCGGCCTGCACCTCGTCGTGCCCGGTCTTCTGGAACGACGGCCAGTACTTCGGTCCGGCGGCCATCGTCAACGCCCACCGCTTCATCTTCGACTCGCGTGACGAGGCCGGCGAGCAGCGGCTGGAGATCCTCAACGACCGCGACGGCGTGTGGCGCTGCCGTACGACCTTCAACTGCACGGACGCCTGCCCGCGCGGTATCGAGGTCACCAAGGCGATCCAGGAAGTGAAGCGGGCGCTGATCACCCGCCGCTTCTGATCTTCCCGTCACCTCCTCGGGGCCCTGTTTCCGTCACTTCGGAAGCAGGGCCCCGAGGCGTTCTCAGAGCTGGCTGAGGATCGTGGGATCGGTGATCGCCAGATCGTCCGCCAGCAGCATCGCCTTGCTGAGGATCACCGCCAGCATCCGGTCGCCCTCGAACGGCAGGTAGCCGGCCTGAGGTTCGCCCGCGCCGGACTTCGCGACGATGCACAGATACCGGTCGTCCGGGCTCATCAGGATGTTTCCCGAGCCCAGGTGGATCCGGTACGTGTGACGCTCGCCCTTCACATGGAGAAAGCGCCCCTCCAGGGTGCAGCGGTCGGCTATCGCGAGTCGGGGGACCAGCCGTTCCAGGAGCGCGCGGCGGGTCTGCGCGGTCTCCGTCAGGTCGCCGAAGCCGTACGACGTCCAGTACTCCTGGAAGCGGCCTCCGGGGCCGCCGTCCTGCCAGGCCGGGTCGTTGCCGACGCTCGCGACCCCCACGAACAGATCGACGTCGCGTAGGACCTCGGACAGGACCAGGGGCGGGATCTCGGCGAGGGGCAGGGGCTCGACCGGGTTCTCGTCGGGGCCCAGCCACATGCGGTACTCGCCGCCGCAGCAGTGCGCCGAGTTCTCGGGGGCGTCGATCGGGTAGAAACGCACCTGGTCGGTGCGCAGCCGCAGATAGCTGCCGGACTCGGTGGTGTCGTCGCCGTACTCGCCGTCGCCCTCGATCCAGTACTCGGCGCGCAGGCCCCACTGGGGCAGTTCCCGGGTGGCCGGTGGCGCCTCGTCGTCCACGCAGAGGCGGAGCCTGTTGCGCCAGCCCCTGATCGCGGCCAGGGAGTGGAACTGGTGCTGGCGCACGAAGTGGGCGGCGAAGCGGTTGGAGTAGGTGCCCGTGGCGCGCTCGGCGTCGGTGAGCAGGTACACCTCGCGGTGGGCCTGCTTGAAGGGCTGGGTGATCTCGTGCCTCTCCAGCCAGTCCCGCCAGGCGACGACCTCGGCGGGCTCCCGGCCGACCGGGTGCCACAGGGCGACCTCCGCGCCGCCGGTGACCGGATCGTCGGTGAGGGTGCGCAGTTCGCCGTCCGCGAAGCCGACCGGGGTGCCGTCGACGGTCCACAGCAGCCGGCGGGCCAGGGTGCCGACGAGCGGGTGGTCGAGGTAGCGTTCGCGCCAGGTGCCGTACGCCCAGGTGCGCCGGGCGAGGAGCTGCCGGTCCAGGCGCTCGGCCTGCGCCGACAGCATCTTGTCGATGTCCCTGACCGCGGCCTTCAGCTCCCCGAGCTCGTCGGCGTGCTCGCGCCGCACGGCCGCGGGCACACTCTTGACGGCCTTTCCGGCGGCGTTGCGCCAGGTCAGTACGGCACGGGTGCCCTGGACCTCGACGAGCGCGGTGGTCTCGCCGAGGACGCGCCGGGTGTGCCCGACCTCGTCGAGCCCGTAGGACGGGACGGCGAGCTCCTCGATCTCCTCGCGGCTGAGCCCGAGGGCGGCGGCCCGCGCCTCCAGGGCGCCGTCGACGAGCTTCGCCGTGGCCTTGTACGTCACCCGGGTGGCCAGCCGGGCCAGTTCGGCGAGGGCGGCCTCGCTCTCGACGCGGGACAGCGCGAGCACCCCGGCGTTGGCGACCTTCGGGTTGCGCGGGCCGACTCCGGCGACCTTCTTCAGGGAGGTCTCGACGAGCGCGCCGAGGGCCCGGGCGGTGTCCGGGTGGGGCGGCAGGAGGGAGACCAGCCAGGCGAGGCCGCGCAGGGCGTTGGCGTTGTAGGGGTCGTAGACGTCGTTCAGGTCCGACCCGTAAGCGTGGCCGGACAGCGGGAAGGTCCGGGGGCGGCCGGCGAGGGCGAGCCAGGGCAGCGCGGTGTCGCGGACCCGGTCGGCGCCGAGGGCCTCGACGAGGGCGCGGGCCCGCTGGTCCCACCTGGCGGAGGGCTTGGCCGCGGTGGCGGTCGTCAGGTGGGCCAGCAGAGCCTGCCAGTCGGGGCCGGTGCCGTCCCGCAGGGCCCGCTCGGCCCATTCCTCGCCGACGTTGAGGGCGGGCTCCGTGAGCTGCTTCGCCAGGTCCCTCGCGTCCGAGACGCGGTAGGTGTCCATGGCGGTGCGGCGGATCACCGCGACGACGGCAGGGGCCAGCGGGCGGCCTGCCGCCAGCTCGACCTCGACGAGCCCGGCCAGCCGCTCGTACCAGAGGGTGTACCGCGTGCCGAGTTCGTCGAGCTGCCTCAGCCGCTCCACGGCGAGCCGGTCGCCGGGCAGGCCCCGGGAGACGACGCCGAGCAGGGTGAGCGCGTTGGTCCGGGCGTCCGACTCCTCGCCGACCGTGGGGTAGCGCTTCACCAGCGCGTCGGCGAGCCGGGTCCGCTGCTCGGCGGGCAGCTCCTTCAGCAGGTCCAGGACCGCGGTCCAGCCGGCGCCCCAGTGGCCGTTGTAGGCCACGGCGGCCTTGAGGGCCTCGGTGGCGAGCTCCCCCATGTTGCCCTCGTCCGCCCACGCGCGGATCCGCTGCAGATGTGAGCGGGCCATCGTCATCCCCCCACCAGTGCGACGAGCTTGAGGAAGGTGACCTCGGTGCCCAGGAGCAGGTCGATCTCCTCGTCGAGGTCCGTCACCTGACGGTCTCCCACGAGCACCAGGAAGCCGTTGCCCGCGAACGCCTTGAGCGCCAGCGCGGTCTGCGCCTCCGGGTCTATCCGGCGGGGGGTGCGCAGCGCGTAGCCGTTCAGCACGCGCTCGGTGTCCTCGGGCTGCACGAGCCCCTGGAACACCCCCGGCGTCCGCGCGTTGTACTCGGCGACCTCCTGGAAGACCCGCCGCCGGATCAGCTCGCGCAACGCGAGCCGCTCCTCGGCGATCTCGATCCCCCAGCCGGCGCCCCGGTCCCCACTGGTCGTCTCGTCGACGAACGTCACCATTCCCATGCCGAAGACAGTACGAGCCGCCACTGACAACCGGCCTCCGGCCCGGATCCGCGGGCCCACCGAGGCGGTCCGGGACGGGCCGGGCGGGAGCGGACGGTGCTTCACCTCAACGGGTGATCACATGTTCGGCCCGCGGTCAGCCCCTCCGCACCCCATCCGGCCCGCCCCTAATCTGACGGAATGTCAGACGATGCGTCATGCGAACTCCTCGGACTCGACAACGTACTGCTGCCCGTCGGGGATCTCGGCGAGGCCGTGGGCTTCTACGAGCGCGCCGGACTCCCGGCGGCCTTCCGGCTCGACGACGCCGGGATCGCACTGCTGAAGGCGGGCAAGGAGACCCCGGGCGTACTGCTGCGGCTGGACGAGGCGCTGAGCCACCGGCCGCCGCCGTGGGCGTCGCCGCGGCTGTGGCTGGAGGTGCCGGACGCCCGGTCGGCCGCCCGCTCGCTGGCCGCCGCCGGCATCACCCCCCTGGAGGAGCCCTTCTCCACCGCCACCGGCTGGACCGTCGAGTTCGCGGACCCCTGGGGCAACGTCATCGGCCTGACGGACTACACCAAGCGCCCCGAACTGGCCCGCAGGGCAGGGCGGTAGACCGGTCGTCAGGCAGACCCGGGATGTGACTTGAACATGTTCAAAAGGAGGTCTACATTCATCCCCGACAGCGTTTTGAACACGTTCAAGAAGGCGTGTTCAAGGAGACGTGTTCAAGAAGGGGAGGGGACGGACATGGATCTCACGGTCGTGGCGTACGTCATCTATCTGGTGGTCAGCATCGCGCTGACGATCTGGGTGGCGCGCACGCTCAGCCGCAACGGGCGGATCTTCCTGGCGGACGTGCTGCACGGGAACGAGAAGCTCGCGGACGCCGTCAACCATCTGCTGGTGGTCGGCTTCTACCTGGTCAACCTCGGCTTCGTCGCGCTGTACCTGAGCGGCGACGACGACATCGCCGACACCCGCGGGGTCTTCGAGGCCCTGTCGACGAAGCTGGGCGTGGTGCTGCTGGTGCTCGGCGTGATGCACCTGGGCAACGTGTACGTGCTCAACCGGATCCGGCGGCGCGGGGTGATGGAGCGGGAGCAGGTGCCGCCGGTCGCACCGCAGGGCTGGGTCGCCCCCACCACCGGGGCGTGAGCGGCATGACGGCCGTCACCGCGGACCGGGACGCCCCCCGCGGCCCGGTACGCCGGCGCACCGGGCAGTACGACGCCGGGTGCGCCAGG
>NZ_JBEOWS010000265.1:0-14194 GCF_040296125.1 Streptomyces sp. NPDC002265
GGAAGATCTTGGCGATCTTGATGCAGATCTTGTTGGGCCACGGCTTCTCGGTCACCGTCACGGTCACCCGGTCCGCGCTCTCCACCGCCGTCGCCCCTTCGGCATGCCCTTCACGGCGCAGGTCATCCCACGGCGGGCACCCGTTCCCTCGTCGCCGGGACCGGCGGCCGGACCCGGTAGGCCTCCGAGGAGACGTACGCGGTCACCCGCGGCGGCCTGCCCTGCTGATGGGCCAGCGCCAGGTAGGCGACGAGCCCCACGCCGTCCCTGGGATCGCGCGAGGTGACGGCGGACAGGGCCCGCCGCAGCGCGGTGGGCTCCATCCCCCGTCGGCGCAGCACGGTCGTCGCCCGCGACAGGGCGTCCCGGTCGTGACGGACGTAGTCCCGTACCGGGATGTGCAGGGTGAACCCGGTGGGGGTACGGGCCGCCCGGTCGGTGAAGGCATGACAGGTCAGGCCGGGCCGGCCGGCCCGCAGCGGACCGGCGCCGAGCGGAGCGGTGACGTCGGCGTATCCGGAGACGTCCTGGAAGAACTCCCGTACGGCCCGTCCGTCCGGCCCCGGACGCATCCGGGACAGGTCCGCCGCCCGGGCTGCCGTCAGGTGGTCGTGCCGGAGGTAGACCTTCGCCCGGGGCTCGTCCCAGTCCCCCAGGTCCAGGGCGAAGAAGGGGTATCCGTCGGCCTGCGGCAGGACGGCGAACGCCCGCCGGTGGCCGATCCGGCGCAGCGCCTCCCGTACCGTCTCGGCGGCACGGTTCCTCCCGGACGCCGCCGGGTTCAGGTACACCTTCACCTTGGGCACCCCGCCGGGCCGCAGCTCCAGCGCGCACCACAGGGTGAACGGGCCGTGCGGGGACGACGGGAAGAACAGGTCCTCCAGCTCGTCCAGCCGGTCGGTGCCGAAGTTCCAGCGCCGTGCCATCGCGCGGACGGCCAGCAGACCGGCCCGGCCGCCCTCCGCCGGATCCGCGGCGTCCGCGCCCGGTTCCAGCAGGACGCGCAGGGCGGGGGGCGCGCCCGGCAGGAAGGCGAGCGAGAACTCGACGGGGGTGTGGTCGTCCGAGAGGAAACTGGCGGAGGGCGGCGGGAGGCTGAGGGGTCTATCGGCGACGGGCCCCAGCATCTCCAGGAGTATCCGCGCGTAGATCTCCGCGTCGGAGGCACTGAGTCCCGCGACGTCGCACAGCCTTACCAACTGGCCCGCGGTGAAGGCTCCGAGGCTCGGAGCGCCGGAGTTCTTCGGGGGACGGGTCACCGGACCTCCCCGCGAACACGAAGATACCCGCCGACCGGGGCGGGTATCTCGGTGTGGTGCCCGGGGCGGAGCCCCGGTATGAGGGTATGGAGCAACGTGGTGGAGCGGTGAGCGGCGTCAGTGGTTACGTGCGCCACGACACCTCCTTCGACTCGTGACCTGCACGTCATGCCGCGTTGCTCATTACCCCTGTAGTTCAAGCTTCATGCGATCCTGTGAAATGCGTGGATGTCGTATGGATCACCTTGTCAGCCAGGTCAGGAACGAGCTCCACATGCCCGACCGTTCGGGCCTGCGAGCCCTCTCCTCGACGCGTCCCCCGGCCGGCTCGGGTGCCTGCGCGGCGCCGGCCGCGCCCGGCCGGCGCACCGACTGAGCGGGGGTGAAGCGGGCGGGCAGGGCGGCCAGGGCCCGGTGGAAGGGGCCCGGACGCCACGTCAGACTGTCTGCGGGCACGGCGAGTTCGACGTCCGGGAGCTGGTTGAGCAGGTTCTCCACCGCCGACACGGTGATGTGCCGCGCGGGGTCCTTGGACGGGCAGGCGTGCGGGCCCGCGCTCCAGGCCAGATGGGCCCGGTTGCTGCCCGCCTGGCGCGCGGCAGACAGTGCCGGACCGGTGTTGGCCGCGGCGAAGCCGACCAGGATCAGATCACCCGCCCGCACCTGCTGTCCGGCGAACTCCATGTCGGACGCCGGGTAGTGCGGCGCGTAGTTCGACATGGGCGGGTTCTCCCACAGGGTGTCGTCGAGGGCCTCCTCGATCAGACCACCCTTGAACGCGTACCGGTCGTCGGTGAGCACCCGGTGCAGGGTGTTGGCGATGAGGTTGCGCAGGGGTTCGGCGCCCGCGCCCAGGAGCAGGGCCAGCTGGTGGACCATCTCCTCGTCGGTGAGCGCGGCCGGGTGCTTCATCAGCCAGGAGGTGACGTCGTCACCGGGCCTGGCCCGCTTCAGCGCCACCAGTTCGCCCACCGCCTGGAACAGCACACCGACGGCTTTCTCGGCGTTGACGCCGTCGAACATGCCGGAGATGCCGAACAGGACGCGGTCGCCGATGTCCGCGGGGCAGCCGAAGAGCTCGTTGAACACGAACAGCGGCAGCTGCTTGGCGTAGTCGCCGAGCAGGTCGGCCGAACCACGGCCGATGAACTGGGAGATGAGGTAGTCGGAGATCCGCTCGGTGCTCTGGCCCAGCTTGCGCGAGTCGACCCGGGCCATGCTGTCCGTGACCGCCTGGCGCAGCCTCAGGTGCTCGGCGCCGTCGCTGAACATGCAGTTGGGGCGGTACGCCAGGAGGGGCGCGACCGGGCTGTCCGGCGCGATCTTGCCCTCGTTGAAGTCGCGCCAGCGCCGGGCGTCCTTGCGGAACGAGCCGGAGTCCTGGAGCAGTTGCAGCGCCGTCGCGTAGTCCGTGACGAGCGTGGCCTCCACTCCGGGGGCGAGTTCCACGGGGGCGGTCGGGCCGTAGTGGCGCAGGTAGTCGTAGTAGGCCTGCGGATCGGCCGCGAACTCCGGTCCGTGCAGCGGCACCCGGCCGCCGGAGTTGTGTGCCGGGCACCCGGGCGGGGGCACCGGGGAAGGGGACTGGGGGTCCATCTCTGCTCCTAGTGGGCACGTTCCTGCAAGTGGCGGACGAGGGTGATCAGCGCCTGGGCCGAGGACCGCTCGTCGCGCGCGTCGCAGGTGACGACGGGGGTGTCGTCGAGCAGGTCGAGTGCCTCGCGCAGCGCCTGCTCCTCGCGCAGCGGCGAGCCGTCGAAGTGGTTGACGGCGATGGCGTAGTCGAGTCCGTACTGCTCGATCAGATCGATCACGGCGAACGAGTCCGCCAGCCGCTCGGGGTCGACCAGGACCAGCGCGCCCAGGGCACCGCGGGCCATGTCCTCCCACATCTGCACGAAGCGCTGCTGTCCGGGCGTGCCGAACAGGTACAGCACGACCTGGTCGCTGATGGTCAGGCGGCCGAAGTCCATGGCGACCGTCGTGGTGGTCTTGCCGTCCACGCCCTTGAGGTCGTCCACCCCCTCGGCGGCCCGGGTCATCGTCTCCTCGGTGGACAGCGGGGTGATCTCGGAGATCGCCCCGATGAACGTGGTCTTGCCCACCGCGAAGTGGCCGACGACCAGGATCTTCACCGCGGTCTGGGTCGCTCCGCCGCGGACGTAGTCCCGCTCATCCAAACTTGGCCCTGAGCCCATTCAGCACCTCCTCCAGGATCTGCCGGTCGGCGAGAGCGGCCCGCGCCACCGGTGGACGGGTGATGAGATGGCCGCTCTCGGTGAGGGAGGACAGCAGGATCTTCACCACGCCCAGCGGCAGCCGGGTGTGCCCGGCGATCTCCGCGACCGAGAGGTAGCCGGCCCCGCACAGGTCCAGCAGGTTCTGCTCCTCGGGCGACAGCCGGGTGGGGCGCCGCTGGTCGTCGTCGGCCGCCGTGACGAGGGTGATCAGCGACAGCTGCTCCTCGTCGGGCAGCCCGCGGCCCTTGGTGATGACGTACGGACGTACTAACTCCGCTGTCTCCGAGTCCAGTTCGCCGCCGTAGCTCATGAGCGGGCGCCGAGGTTCTCGCGCGGCGGCGTGGTGAGCGCCTTGCCGAGCTGGCCGACGAGCTGCTGCATACGGAAGCTGATGTCCTGCATGTCGACGTCGGGAGACGCGGACACCCCGAGGTAGGCGCCCTCGCCGGCGGAGATCAGGAAGACCCAGCCGCCGTCGAACTCCACCAGCGTCTGCCGCCACTGGAGCGCCTCGCCGTCACAGAAGAAGGCGAGCGACCGGCTGAGCGACTGCACACCGCTCATCGCGGCGGCGACCCGGTCGGCGTTGTCCCGCTCGAAGTCCTTCGTACGGGCCATCAGCAGCCCGTCGGCGGAGATCAGGACGGCGTGCAGGGCCCCGGGAATCTCCAGGGCGCTGTCGAGCATCCATGACAGGTCGTCGTTCACGAGTACTCATGCCCTTCGCTGTCAGCACCACGGGTGCTGCTCGTCTGATCCGCGGGATCCGGCTCGGTCGCCCGGCCCGACTGCGTACCGCGCTGGAAGGCCCCCATGATCGCTGCGGTCTCCGCGCCGGAGCGCGACGGAGCGCGCGTGACGGACGCGCTGCCCGGCACGATGGCCATCGGCCGCTTGCGGCGCCGCTTGGGCAGTCCGTCGGAGGTCGAGGACGCACCCAGCGCGGTCTCGGGTCCGCCCAGGCCCGGCACGGCCTCGGCCGCCGCCTTGGGTGCCGTCTTGGGGGCTGCCGGCGTCTTGCGCTCGGGCATGCCGGTGAGCAGGTCGTGCGGAAGGAGGACCACCGCGCGGACACCGCCGTAGGGGGAGGAGGAGTCCACGGACACCTCGAAGCCGAAGCGCTCGGCCAGCACGCCGATCACGGCGAAGCCGAACTGGGGCGGGTTGCCGAGCCCGGAGACGCCGGTGACGCGGTCGCTGGACAGCAGCCGCTCCGCCTTGGCGCGCTCCTCGTCGTTCATGCCGACACCGGCGTCGTCGACGACGATGCAGATGCCCTTGGGCACGGTCCGGATATTGATTTCGACGACCGTGTCCGGGCTGGAATAGCTGGTCGCGTTGTCGAGGAGTTCGGCGAGCGCGAGCGCCACCGGTTCGACGGCCCGGCTGGTGATGCCGAAATCCACCTGTGACAGAATTTCCACGCGGCGGAAATGCCGGATGCGCCCCTGGGCGCTGCGCACCACGTCGTATACGGAGGCGATGTCGCGCTGCCGCCCGAGCCAGCCCTCGCACAGCACGGCGATGGACTGGGCGCGCCGGCCGAACTGCGAGTTGGTGTGGTCGATTTCGAGCAGATCCTGGAGAATGACCGACTCGCCGTACTTGTTCTGGAGCCGGGAGACCACCAGCTGCTGCTCGGCGGCGAGACCCTGAAGTGTCCGCATCGCGGACTTCAGCACCGTTTTGGTGGCTTCCTCGGCCTGCTCCTGAGCTGCCCGGACGGATTGGGAGTATTGATTCTCCAGTTCGGAGTAATGGGCCCTCAGCCCGTCCATCTCCTGCCGTAAGGCACGCGCTGCCCGACGTTGCCGAACAATCAAGGCAATTGCGACAAGGATGACGACGAGAAGAGCCCAGAGCACTGGGTTCTGTATGTATTCCGTCATAAGACTCTCTTCAGGCGACTGAAGGCCGACTGCTGAAATCCCGTCATTGCGGGCGAGCCGGCGGACCGCCCGCATCGGGGTTTCCGCCCGGACCGTCCCCGAAAGTCGGGGATGCCTTCTTGCGCCCATCCGCCCGACCCGCAAGCGTGGTGATCGTATCACCGTGCGAACACATGAATGACCGTCAATATGTGCGATAGAAGCCCATATTGACGGTCGGTTACATGTCGACTTACCGAGAAACGTCCCCTCTTGGAGTGCCGGGCGGGCTGCGGGCGGCGGCGGACAGCTCAGACCGTCGGGTGCGCGCCCGGCAGCCGGCTGAGCGTGAATCCCCGGTACCCCGCGGCGGCGACCGCGTCGCACTCCTCGCGGTAGGCACCGACCCCGCCGAGATAGGGCATGAACACCCGTGGCTTGCCGGGGATGTTGGCCCCCTGGTACCAGGAGGCGGCCTCCGGGTAGAGGGTGCCCGCCGCCAGCTCGGCGACGTGCCGCACCCAGGCGTCCTGCGCCTCGACGGTGGCGTCGATCTCGGTGAGGCCGTGGTCCCCGAGGTGGCCGATGCAGTCGGTGATCCAGTCCACGTGCTGCTCGATGGAAATCAGCATGTTGCTCAGCACGGACGGGCTGAGCGGGCCGGTGACGGTGAACAGGTTCGGGAAGCCGGCCGTGAGCAGGCCCAGATGGTTGCGCGGGCCGGCCGCCCACACCTCGTTCAGCGCCACACCGTCCCGGCCGCGGATGTCGACGGCCCGCAGCGCGCCGGTCATGGCGTCGAACCCGGTGGCGAGGACGACGACGTCGGCCTCGTACTCCGCGCCGGTGGTGCGCACGCCCCGTTCCGTGAGGCAGACGAGCGGGCTCCGGCGCAGATCCACCAGCCGTACGTGCGGCAGGTTGAAGGTGGCGTAGTAGTCGGTGTCCAGACACGGGCGCTTGGTGCCGAGCGGGAAGCCCGTGGGGCAGAGCGCGGCCGCGGTCTCCGGGTCGTCGACGATCTGCCTGATCTTGGCGCGGACGAACTCCGCCGCGAGATCGTTGGCCTGACGGTTGGTCAGGGTGTCGTTGAAGGAGGCCTGGATGCCGCCCAGAACGCCCGCGTCCCAGGCCGACTGATAGGCCGCCTCGCGCTCGCGCGCCGTCACCTCCAGCGCGCCGCGCTCGGGCAGCGGCCGCGGGATGCCGACCGGGGTGGCGCGCAGCCAGGCGCGGAACTCGGCGTAGTTCGCCTTGCGTTCGGCGCTCTCCCGGCGGCCGAGCGGGCGGTTGCGGGCGGGGAAGCTGAAGTTCGGCGTGCGCTGGAAGACCGTGACCTCGGCGGCCTGTCCGGCGATGACGGGGATGGCCTGGATCCCGGAGGAGCCGGTGCCGATCACCGCGACCCGGCGGCCGGTGAAGTCGACCTCCTCGTGCGGCCACCGGCCGGTGTGCAGGACCGGGCCGCGGTAGTCGTCGAGACCGGGCAGGTCCGGGACGCTGGCGCGGGACAGACAGCCGGTCGCCATGACCACGAAGCGTGCGGTGACCTCCTCGCCGCCGTCGGTGGTCACCGTCCAGGTGTGCGTACGGCTGTCGTAGACCGCGCGGGTCACCGAGGCGCCGAAGGTGATGTGCCGGCGCAGGCCGAAGCGGTCCGCCACGTGCCGGATGTAGCGCAGCAGCTCCGGCTGGCCGGCGTACCGCTCGCTCCACTCCCACTCCTGCTCCAGTTCGGAGGAGAAGGAGTACGAGTAGGCCATCGACTCGATGTCGCAGCGGGCGCCCGGATAGCGGTTCCAGTACCAGGTGCCGCCGACGTCGTCGCCGGCCTCGAAGACGCGTACTCGCGCGCCGCGTTCGCGCAGCCGGTACAGCTGGTACAGCCCGGCCAGGCCCGCTCCCACGACGACGGCGTCGATCACGGCCGGGTGCTCGGTGTCGGACATGGGATCCTCCTCGGTCATGCGTCCGGAAGCAGGACGGCGCGGCCCCGGACGCTGCCGTGGTGCAGCCGCTCGTACACCTTCGGGGCCTCGGTGAGGGGGTAGGTCTCCACCCGTACCCGCACGGCACCCGAACGGCCGAGTTCCAGCACCTCGGCGAGCTCGGACCGGCTCCCCCAGTACGGCACGTGCACGCGTACGCCCAGCGGCAGCCGCCCGAAGCCGACCGGCAGGCTGCCGCCGCCGATGCCGATCAGGCAGATGTCCGCGTCGACCGCCGCCACGGCGCCGGCCAGGGCGACGGAGGCGGGCGTCCCCGCGAAGTCGAGGACCGCCCGCGCCCCCAGTCCGTCGGTCAGCTCCCGCACGGCCCGCTCGGCGCCCGGGCCGGAGCGCAGCACGGTGTGCGCCCCGACCTCGGCGGCCAGTTCCCGTTTCTCCTCGGACACGTCCAGCGCGATCACCCGGCACGCGGTGAGCGCCCGCAGCAGCTGGATCGCGACGTGCCCGAGACCGCCGACGCCGATCACCACCACGGTGGTCCCGGGCGTCAGTCGGGGCAGCAGCGCCTTGATCGCGTGGTACGGCGTCAGGCCGGCGTCGGTGAGGGACACCGCCCGCACCGGGTCGAGCCCGGACAGCGGCACCAGGTGGCGGGCGTCGTCGACGAGCATGTACGCGGCCATGGTGCCCGGTGCCCCCAGGCCCGGCGAGAAGATGCCCCGCGGCGCCGCGTAAGGGCAGTGGTTCTCCCGGCCCTGCGCGCACGGACCGCAGCGGCCGCAGCCCCAGGCGCCGTGCACCGCGACGGCCTCGCCCTCGCTCACCGCGGTGACCCCCGGGCCGGTCCCGGCGACGACCCCGGTGCCCTCGTGGCCCAGGGTGAGCGGCAGCGGGAAGCGCAGCTCGGCGGCCGTTCGCCCCATCACGACCAGGTCCGAGTGGCAGACCCCGGCGGCGGTCATCGCGAGCAGGACCTGGCCGGGTCCCGGCTCGGGCACCGGCACGTCGACCACCTCGGGGCCGCCCGAGACGGTGCGGAACTGGACGGCTCTCATCGTCGGCTCCTAGCGGGTCGGGACGTGCCGGTCGAGTGCGCGGGCGATGTCGCCGAGGGCGAGCCCGAAGGCGTCGAACACCTCGGGCGCCCAGAAGAAGCCGTGGATGAGGCCGTCATGGCGGACGGTCTCGGCCTCGCCGCCGGCCGCGCGCAGCCTGCGGGCGTACTCCTCGCCCTCGTCGCGCAGCGGGTCGTACTCCGCGGTGAGGACCAGGGCGGGGGGCAGGCCGCCCAGGTCGTCGGCGTACAGGGGCGCGGCGTAGGGATGGGGGGCGGCCGCCGCGCCGGGCGCGTAGTGCTCCCAGTAGAGGAGCATCATGTCCCGGGTGAGCAGGCAGTTCTCCCCGTGTTCCCGGTACGAGGGCGAGGGGGAGCCGGCCGCGGGCGCGGTGACCGGGTAGATCAGTACCTGGGCGCCGATCCGCGGGCCGCCGCGGTCGCGGGCCATCAGGCACACCGCGGCGGCGAGGTTGCCGCCCGCGCTGTCACCCGCCACCGCCAGCCGGCCCGGGTCGGCCCCCCACCCGGCGGCCCGCGCGCACACCCCGCGCAGCGCGGTGTGGCAGTCCTCCACCGGGCCGGGGAACTGGGTCTCCGGCGCCAGCCGGTAGCCCACGCTGACCACGACGGCGCCGGTGGCGTTGGCCAGCCTGCGCAGCGGGCGGTCCACCACCTCCAGGCCGCCGGTGATCCAGCCGCCGCCGTGGAAGTACACCAGCAGCGGCCGCGGACCGCGGGCCGTGCGGGGCCGGTGGACGCGTACCGGCAGCTGCCCGGCCGGGCCGGGCACGAAGGTGTCGGTCACCGGGCCGACCGGTTCCGGCTCGCCCTGCAAGGAGATCCAGTCGGCCGTCGCGGCGCGGGCCACGGTCAGCGGCACCTCGGTCACGGCGGGCCGCCGCTGCGCCGCGAAGCGGGACAGCAGCGCCCGCGCCTGCGGGTGTAGGGGCATGGTTCGTCCTCGGCTCTCCTCGGCTGGGCCCGGCGTGCAGGGAAGGTAGCGGCGGCCGGTCGGGGCCGGCTCGAACGGCCGCGGAATCCCGGTCGAGCGCACGGCGGATGACGATCTCACCGTCCAGCAGTGAACGGCTCACTTCTTTGGATGTTCACGTAGCACGCAGAATCAGCAGCGCCGTCGAGCGACTACAACCGGAAGGAAGTACCACTCGTGGAAACACAGTTGATGGAAAAGATCCGGGAAGCGCAGAAGCTCTATTACGCCGTTCCCGCCGCCGAGCGGAGAACCTTCGGCGAACCCCTGGACGAAGAGTGTCCCCACACCGTCGTGAAGTATTCGGTGTGCTGGGTTTCGCCCGAACACCACGACGGTGCGGTACTCGTCGGGAGTTCAATTAACTGATGGACGGTCGTGGGGGGAACGACGTGCAGTCACCGGTCCGCGCGGACCGCACCCTGGTCGAATTCCGGCCACATCTCAGCGCGTTGGTAGTGCCGGGCGAGGCGACGTATCTGATCTCCCGCAAGGGGGTGACCGCGCTGGCCGGCCGCCGGGCGGAGGTGCTCGCCCCGCTGCTGGACGGCAGCCGCACGGTGTCCCGGGTGCTGAGCGCCGCGCGGCTGCGGCTCAGCCGTGAGGAGTGCGACGCGGCGCTGTGCGAGCTGGCGGAGGCCGGACTGCTCCGGTTCCGTGCGCTCGGCTCGGGTGACTCCGTCGTTCCCGCCGCCCCCGCCGACCGGTACGCGGAGGCGTACTGGGAGCTGGCCGGGACCGACAGCGAGCAGGCGGTCCCCCGGCTGGCCGGATCCACGCTGCTGGTCGGGGCCGTCGGCGGGGCCTCGGCCGCCCCGCTCGCCGAGGCCTGCCGCGGCCTGGGCGTGCGGGTGGTGACCGAGGGCGCCGCCGACCTGGCGCTGGTGGCCTGCGAGGACTATCTCGCGCCCGAACTGGGCGTGCTGGACCGGGAGCTGCGGGAGCGGGGCGTGCCGTGGCTGCCGGTGAAACTGTGCGGCGTCGAGCCCTGGGTCGGGCCGGTGTTCCAGCATCACGACGGGCCCTGCTGGGCCTGTCTGGCGCCCCGGCTGCAGGGCCACCGGCGCTCCGAGTGGCCGCTCCAGCAGCGCCTCGGCCTGGACCGGCCGCCGTGCCGGCCCGTCGCGGCCCTGCCGGCCGGGCTGCACCTCGCCGCCAACCTGGCTTCCCTGGAGGCCGCCAAGTGGCTGGCGGGCGCCCGGCATCCCGGCCAGGCGGCCGTCTTCACCTTCGACACCACCGACCTCGGCGCCCGGATCCACCCCGTGACGCGGCGGCCGCAGTGTCCCGTGTGCGGCGACCCCGGCCTGGTCGCCGCGCAGGTGCGGCGGCCGTTCAGGCCGGTCGCGCGGCCGAAGACCGAGTGGGCGGCGGGCGGCCACCGCCCGCACACACCCGAGCAGTTCCGGGAGCGCTACGGGCATCTCGTCGACGACGTGACGGGGATCGTGAAGAACATCCGGCGGGCCGCGGGAGCACCCGGCTTCACCGAGTCCTACGTCTCGGGACCCAACCTCGCCTTCGGGCCCCGCACGCTCGCCGCCCTGCGCACGGGGCTGCGTACCCTCAGCGGCGGCAAGGGCGTCAGTCCCGCCGAGGCGTGGGCAGGGGCGCTCGGCGAGGCGGTCGAGCGGTACAGCGCCACGCGGCACGGGGACGAGCCGGTCGTCGTGGACAGCTACCGAGGCCTGGGGTCCGAGGCCGTGCACCCCAACTCCTGCCAGCTGTACCACGAGCGGCAGCTGCGCGAGCGCGACCGCTGGAACGCGGACGCCTCCCCCTTCCGGTACGTGCCGCCGCCCTTCGACGAGCACCGCCCCACGGAGTGGACTCCCCTGTGGTCGCTGACCGGGAACAGACACCGGCTGCTGCCCACCTCGCTGCTGTACTTCCCCGGCCAGCAGGAGCCCGACGGGAGCGGTCTGGTCGCCGACTCCAACGGCACCGCGGCCGGCGGCACCCGGGAGGACGCGCTGGTCCAGGGGTTCCTGGAGCTGGTGGAGCGGGACGCGGTGGCCCTGTGGTGGTACAACCGCACCCGGCAGCCCGCGGTCGACCTCGCCGCCTTCGACGCCCCCTACCTCGACCGGCTGACAGCCGCCTACCGGGAGATCGGCCGGGAGATCTGGGCGCTGGACCTCACCTCGGACCTCGGGATCCCCGTGGTGGCGGCCCTCTCCCGGCGCACGGACAAGCCCGGGGAGGACATCGTCTTCGGCTTCGGCGCCCACTTCGACCCCCGGATCGCGCTGCGCCGGGCGGTCACCGAGATGGGCCAGATGCTCCCGGCCGTGGCCGGCGCCCGCCCGGACGGGTCCGGATACCTGCTGCACGAACCTGCGCTGCTGGACTGGTGGCAGCAGGTGACCGCGGCCGGCCGGTCCTGGCTGCGGGCCGACCGGGGCCGGCGCCCGCGCGTCCCCGCGCACTGGAACCACACCCCCCGCCGGGACCTGCGCGACGACATCGACGCCATCGTCGAACTGGTGCGCGGCCACGGGATGGAACTGCTGGTGCTCGACCTGACCCGGCCCGACATCGGCCTGCCGGTGGTGCGCGTCGTGGTCCCGGGGCTGCGCCCGTTCTGGGCCCGGCTGGCGCCCGGCAGGCTCTACGACGTCCCGGTCGCGCTGGGGCGGCTGCCCCGTAGCACGCGGTACGAGGACCTCAACCCGGTCCCGCTCTTTGTCTGAAAAACGTGCACGGCGGTCTGTTAATTGCGGACGCCTCGTGGAAGCTCGGCACCAGCGCCTTACCATCTCCGGGAAGGACAAACTGAGGAACGTTGGTGAGGAAAGGGCAAGACCGCCGTGCAGGAGTCGACGCCCGACATCTACGTGTCGCCCGCCCCCCGCCTAGCCCGGGGGGTTCTGATCGCGACCCTCGGCTGCTTCCTGGTCATCATGCTGCTGAACGCGGTCGACTCCAGGTCCGGGGCGATCGAGCTCGCCCTGGCCGTGTGCACGCTCGTACTGAGTTTCGTGTTACAGCTCAGCCACTCCGCCCCGGGCTCCAGAAACAGACCGGTGCGGCACAGAATTCTGACGCTCGGCACCCAGGCCGTGCTCGCCTACGCGCCGATGGCGATCTTCCAGGCGCAGTGGGGGGCGATGGCCGGCTTCCTGGCCGGCTCCATTCTCCTGATGAGCCCCTCACGGCTGGCCTGGCCGCTCTACACCGCGACCGGGATCAGCATCCTGGTGATCGCCCTGCTGCAGGGGCGCCCCATCACGGAGTCGATCTATCTGGGCCAGTCGACGCTGCTCACCGGACTGGTGGTGTACGGACTGTCCCGCCTGGTGGAGCTGGTGCGCGAACTGCACGAGGCCCGGGGCGAGATAGCCCGCATCGCCGTCGTGAACGAGCGTCTGCGCTTCTCCCGCGACCTGCACGACCTGCTGGGGTACAGCCTGTCCTCGATCACGCTCAAGAGCGAGCTGATCTTCCGGCTGGTACCCGTCCATCCCGAGCGGGCGATGGAGGAGCTCAAGGACGTACTGGCCACATCCCGCCAGTCGCTGGCCGACGTCCGCCGGGTGTCGAGCGGCCTGCGCGCCATGTCCCTGGCGCACGAGGTGACCACAGCAAAATCCTTGCTGACGGCGGCGGATGTGAAGACGATGGTGGTGACGGACTTCAACTCGCCGGTCCAGGAGGTGGACACGGTACTCGCCGCGGTGCTGCGAGAGGCGGTCACCAATCTGCTGCGACACAGCAAAGCGCGCAATTGCACGGTCGAAGTCAGCGAGAAAGACGGCATGTTGCTGCTCACCATCGAGAACGACGGCGTCGTCCCGGCTTATCAGGACGCGTCGCAGCACAGCGGCAACGGTCTGGGAAATCTGACTCAGCGCCTGATTTCGGTGCACGGAAGACTCACCGCCGGGGTGACCCCCGGCAGAACGTTCCGGGTACAGGCCGCGGTTCCCGTGCAGACGAACCGTACGGCCGACTCTTGATATCTCACACTGGGGTTTTCTCAACCTACGGGGGGTTGCGTGATCCGGATTCTGCTGGCCGAAGACATGCACATGGTGCGGGGCGCCCTGGTCGCCCTGCTGAGCCTGCAGCACGACTTCAAGGTGGTCGCCGAGATCGAGCGCGGTGACGAAGTGCTCCCCACCGCGCTGCTGACCGCGCCGGACGTCGCCATCATCGACCTCGACCTGCCCGGCATGGACGGCCTCACCGCGGCCACCCGACTGCACGAGCGCATCCCCTCGTGCAAGACCCTGATCCTCACCAGCCTGGGTCAGCCCGGGACGCTGCGCCGGGCCCTGGCCAGCCAGGTGAACGGCTATCTGCTCAAGGACGCGCCGCCGGACCATCTGGCGCACGCGGTACGGAAGGTGGCGGCCGGCCAGCGGGTGATCGACCCCGAGCTGGCGCTGGCCGCGTGGGACGGCGCCGAGAGCCCGCTCACCAGCCGGGAGACCGAGGTGCTGAAGCTCACGGCCGAGGGCGCGGAGGCGGGGGAGATCGCCGCCTCCCTCCATCTGTCCACCGGTACCGTCCGCAACTACCTGACCGCCATCGTCAGCAAGCTCAACGCCCGCAACCGGGTGGACGCGGTGCGCATCGCCCGGGACTCGGGCTGGCTCGTCACCTGACCGTCCCGGTGCCGTGGACCGCGGGCCCGTGGGTACGCCCCGGGCCACGCGGATCCGCCGAGCCGAACAGGCCGGGCCCGACCACCGGGCCCGGCCTGTTCCGTCTGTTCCGTCTGTTCCGTCTGTTCCGTCCGTTCGGTCCGTCCGGCGTGTTCGGCGTGTTCGGCATATTCGGCCGGAGCCCTCGGCCCGTGTCCCCGGTGCCGGTGCCGGTGCCGGC
>NZ_JBEOWS010000266.1:0-14174 GCF_040296125.1 Streptomyces sp. NPDC002265
GCTGGTCGTACGGCACCATGCAGGCGATCTGGAAGCACCGCAGGGCCGTCGTCGAACGCGGCCCGTCCGGCCGCTTCGGCCGCGTCGGCCTGCCCCTGGTCTCCCTGTTCATGGTGCTGGCCCCGCTGCTGGCCCCCCTGATCGACATGTTCCTCGTCTACGGCCTGCTCTTCGGCCCCACCCAGAAGACGATCCTGGCCTGGTTCGGCGTCCTGGCCGTCCAGGTGGTCTGCGCGTCCTACGCCTTCGTCCTCGACCGTGAGCGCCTCACCCCGCTCATCTCCCTGCCCCTCCAACAGATCCTCTATCGCCAGCTCATGTACGTCGTCCTGCTCCAGTCCTGGATCACGGCCCTGACCGGCGGCCGGCTGCGCTGGCAGAAACTGCGCCGCAAGGGCGGGGTGTCGGCACCGCCGAACGCGCCCGTGCAGGAACAGCGCGTCATGGATGGAAGGCCGGTCGCATGAACCCGCACCACCCCGAAGCCACCACGGCCACCCAGTCGCCGAACCCGGCGCGCATACCGCAGCAGCCCTCGGCACCGGAGCCGGCACCCGCGTCCGAGTCCACGGCCACGTCCGCGCAGGAGCCGAAGCGCGCCTCAGGACGCGACCGGTACTTCGACCTGCTCCGCGCGATCGCCCTCTTCCGCGTCGTCTTCTACCACCTGTTCGGCTGGGCCTGGCTGCCCGTGGTGTTCCCGTCCATGGGCGTGATGTTCGCCCTGGCCGGCAACCTCATGGCCACCTCGCTCGGCAAGCGCCCGGCCGTACAGGTCGTACGCGGCCGGATGCGGCGCCTGCTGCCCCCGTTGTGGCTGCTCGGCGCGGTCGGCGTCACCGGCATGCTGCTGGGCGGCTGGGGTCCCGACTCCGACGGACACCCCGGCTGGTGGTGGATCCACCTCGGCTTCTGGATCCTGCCGCTGAGCGACCCGCCGTTCGGCGACCAGGTGCCCGGCATCCACGGTCTGGTCGGCGACGAGTGGGCCACGGAACTGGCCGTACCGCTCTGGTACATCCGCGCCTACCTCTGGTTCGTGCTGCTCTCCCCGCTCATGCTGCGCGCCCTGCGCCGGCTGCCCTGGCCGACGATCCTCGCGCCGATCGCCCTGTCCGCGGCACTGGAGTTCGGCCTGCTCACCGTGCCCTTCTCACGGCTCGACTCCAATCTCAGCGACTTCGGGGCGTTCGGCTCGTGCTGGCTGGCGGGCATGGCCCACCAGCAGGGCGTCCTGAAGAAACTCCCCCGCTACGTCGTGCCGTCCCTCGCCCCGGTCGTCGCGGGCATCGGCCTGTGGTACGCGCTCACCCACAACTTCACATCGGGCCACGACCTCGACGACATGCCGTTCGCCCAGGCGCTGTGGTCCTTCGCCACCGTGCTGTTGCTGCTGCACATCAGCCCCTCGTGGTCCGAGTGGCCGGGCCCGCTGCGCCGCTGGGACCGCCTGGTCACCCTTCTCAACGCCCGCGCGGTGACGATCTATCTGTGGCACAACGTGTGCATCGTCGTCGCGGGCACCCTGTGGGACCACCTGTGGAACGTCACGTTCCTGTACGACGACGCGCCCTGGATCCTGACGAGTTCCTGGCCGGTACTGGTCGTGGTCTGGGCCCTCACCGCCGGCTGTGTCCTCTGCTTCGGCTGGATGGAGGACGTCGCGGCAAAGCGCAGGCCACGGCTGTGGCCCGACGGGTCGGCCTCGCGCGCGGGAGCGCACCGGGCCTGACGGTCCGTCCGGGCCGCACTGGTGTCATGACGCGAAGCCCCGCTACCGTAGCGGGGCTTCGCCACTACGACACAGGAGCCTCCCGTGACCCGCCGCCCTCGCCTGCTCACCACAGCCGCCGCCGGAGCCACGGCGCTGCTCCTTCTCACCGGGTGCGGTGGCGGAGACGGCGGTTCGAAGGGCAACGACAAGATCGCGGGCGCGGACACGGACACGTCACCGTCGGCCTCCCCGAGCCCTTCGGCATCGCAGGCGGCGGACCGACCGAAGATCGAGCTGCCGTCGGACGACATCCTCACGTTCACCCCGGAAAAGGCGGGTGACGCGGTCAAGGACGCGATCCTCAGCGACAACGCGGAGTTCGTCCGAGCCATGGACGCGGCCATCATCGCTCAGAATCCGCGCCTTCCCGCTCTGGAGTACTACACGGAGGGTGAAGGGGCCGCAGCGGCCCAGAAGTGGGTCCAGGGGTTCAAGGATGACGGTCTGACGGTGACAGGCGCCGTGCGCTACTACGACCGTCAGGTCAACGTCGAGTCCAAGGACAAGGCTTCGCTGACGTACTGCGGCGACGAGAGCAAGGGCTTCAACAAGGTCATCAAGACCGGAGTGATCCAGAAGACGAAGGCCACCAAGGACAGTTACGTCCTCTATGGCGTCCAGGTCGAGAAGAACGACAAGGGAGTCTGGGAGCTCGTGAAGATCGCTTCTACTCGAGGGGCTGACAGGTGCCAGCCGTGACGCGCCTCACCCAATGCGTGATGGCCACGTTGGTCGCGGTGTCGATCTGCGTGCTCTCGGCACCTTCTGCGATGGCCGACCGGACCAACCATGGAGGTCAATCAGCTGGCGGCGATTCCGGGTCGGACACGAACACCTCCGGCAACGTGAACGGGGACACCGTTTCCGCCTCTGCGAAGGGGGTCGTGTTCGACACCTCCAAGAATGGCAGTGGCTCGTCCGTGGGGCCCGTCGCCTCCGCCGACACTTCCTGGTCCCCGCCCGCCTGCTGGTACGCGCCGAAGTACACGCCCCAGCAGTTGCAGGACACCCTGGAGCCGATCTGGGAGGCCGGGTCCACCGGGGACGCGTGGGACGCCGATCAGCGCGCCTACTACGTCGACGGCGACTACAAGGACTTCAACAAGGCGAAGACCGGCAAGGGCTACTGGTGGGACTCGTATGTCAACGAGAGCTTCCCGCCCGGCTGGGACAAGTGCACCCACCGCCCCTTCTGGGTGGACAACGGTGACGCCCCGCCCGCCGACATCCCGAACGTGGTGACCCCGGAGATCCTGGCCGGCCTCGCCTACGCCGAGATCCGCGTCCCCACCAAGCCGGTCACGCTGAAGCCCGAGGGCACCACCAAGGTGAACCTGCCGACCTGGGCGTGGCTGGACGGCGCCGACTTCAAGCCCGTCTCCGTCACCGCCCGCGTCCCGGGCATCAACGGCCTCTTCGCGACCACGACCGCCGAACCGTACTCGCTGAGGATCGAGCCCGGCACGGCGGACGCGGAGACGTATCCGGCGTCCGGGGTCTGCGAGATCCGCGGCGGCCACATCGGTGAGGAGTACGCCGCGGGCAAGGCGAACGAGACGCCGCCGTGCGGGGTGAAGTACCTGCGGTCCTCGGGGGACGGCACGTTCCACCTCAGGGCCACCGTCACCTGGAAGATCCACTGGGTGGGCTTCGGCAACACCGGGGACACCCTCCCCGACGGCACCTTCGGCGCCGACCAGGACGTCGTCGTCCAGGAGATCCAGGCCGTCAACCGCTGAGGTCCCGGAAGGGAACGACCTCTCACCCGCCCGCTTCCCGGGGTGAGGGCAACGTTCCCTTCCGGTCACTCACAGCCACAGCCAGGAAACGAGCCCTCCCTACCTTCGGGACTCATCACCGTTCGTCACCTCGCGAACCGTCCGAGTCCCGAAGCACCGTGGAGGCGTCATGACTGCCCCTGATACAGCCCCCGCAGCGAGCAGGGGAGGCCGTTGGATCGAGCACTGGGATCCGGAGGACGAGGCCTTCTGGCAGGAGTCGGGGGAGAAGGTGGCCCGCCGCAACCTGCTCTTCTCCGTCCTCGCCGAGCACATCGGCTTCTCCGTCTGGACCCTGTGGTCCGTGCTGGTGCTCTTCATGGGCCCGGAGTACGGGCTGACCCCGGCCGACAAGTTCCTGCTGACGTCCGTGGTCACCCTGGTGGGGGCCGTGGTGCGGGTGCCCTACACCTTCGCCGTGGCGGTCTTCGGCGGCCGGAACTGGACGGTCATCTCGGCCTCCCTCCTGCTGATCCCCACCGTCGCGGCGTTCACGGTGATGGAGCCGGGGACCTCGTTCTCCACGTTCCTGCTGGTCGCGCTGCTCGCCGGGTTCGGCGGCGGCAACTTCGCCTCCAGCATGACCAACATCAACGCCTTCTTCCCGCTCCGGAAGAAGGGCTGGGCCCTCGGCCTCAACGCGGGCGGCGGCAACATCGGCGTACCGGTCATCCAGCTCGTGGCGCTCGCGGTCATCGGGGCGAGCGGCGGCCCGCGCGTGGTGCTCGCGATCTACATCCCGCTGATCGTCCTGGCCGCCACGCTCGCCGCGCTCAGGATGGACAACATCGCGTCCGTGAAGAACGACACCGGCGCCGCGATCGACGCGGCGAAGGACGCGCACACCTGGATCATGTCCTTCCTGTACGTCGGCACCTTCGGCTCCTTCATCGGCTACAGCTTCGCCTTCGGACAGGTGCTGACCAACGAGTTCGGGCGTACGCCCCTCCAGGCGGCCTACCTCACCTTCATCGGCCCGCTGCTCGGCTCGCTGATCCGGCCCGTGGGCGGGCGGCTCGCCGACCGGTACGGCGGCGCGCGGATCACGCTGTACAACTTCGTCGGGATGGCCGTCGCCACGGGCTGTCTGGTCTTCGCCTCCATGGCGAAGTCGCTGCCGCTGTTCGTGTCCGTGTTCGTCGTCCTGTTCGTGCTCAGCGGGCTCGGCAACGGGTCGACGTACAAGATGATCCCCGGCATCTTCCACGCCAAGGCACTCGCCCAGGGGCTGACGGGCGAGGCGGCCGCCCGGCACGGACGCCGGCTCTCCGGGGCCTCCATGGGACTCATCGGCGCGGTCGGCGCGCTCGGCGGCGTCGGCATCAACCTCGCCTTCCGGCAGTCCTTCCTGTCCTACGGCTCCGGCACCGGAGCGTTCGTCGCCTTCCTCGCCTTCTACGGACTGTGCTTCGCGGTGACCTGGTCCGTATACCTTCGCCGTCCGGAGGCCCGTCCCCGCACGGAGGTGGCCGCAGAGACGAACCCGCAGCTCAGCTACGCCGAGGTGTGACGTAACACCGGCGACACGGGGCCGAACCGAGTCTGTCACGCACCGTTGACAGGCTCGCTCGGCACGTAGGTGCACATCGTTCCTCCGGGGCCGAGCGGGAGAGAGTGCTGTTGCCATGCGTGCCAGAACCCAGCAGAACGCAGTCAGCGAGCAGCAGTTGCCGACCTTCTCCAGCGCGGGACGAGAGCCTATGTACGACGAAGAGAAACGACCGGCGCCCGGTCCCCTCGCGGGCTTCACCGTGGGTGTGACGGCCGCGCGGCGGGCCGACGAACTCGGCGCGCTCCTCGGGCGCCGCGGGGCCGCCGTGCTGCACGCCCCGGCGCTGCGCATCGTGCCCCTCGCCGACGACGGTGAACTGCTCGCGGCGACGAAGCAGTTGATCGGCCAGGCGCCGGACGTCGTGGTGGCCACCACCGCCATCGGCTTCCGCGGCTGGGTCGAGGCCGCCGACGGCTGGGGCCTCGGCGAGTCCCTGATCGACCGGCTGCGCGAGGTGGAGCTGCTGGCGCGCGGGCCCAAGGTCAAGGGAGCAGTCCGGGCCGCCGGGCTGACCGAGGACTGGTCGCCGTCGAGCGAGTCGATGGCCGAGGTGCTGGACCGGCTCCTGGAGGAGGGCGTCGACGGGCGCCGGGTCGCCGTACAGCTGCACGGTGAGCCGGTGCCGGGGTTCGTGGAGGCGCTGCGGGCCGCGGGTGCCGAGGTCGTCGGGGTTCCGGTGTACCGCTGGATGCCGCCCGAGGAGATCGCCCCCCTCGACCGGCTGCTGGACGCCACCGTCTCGCGCGGACTGGACGCGGTCACCTTCACCAGCGCCCCGGCCGCCGCGTCCCTGCTCTCGCGCGCCGAGGACCGCGGGCTGCTGCCCGAGCTGCTCGCCGCACTCCACCACGATGTGCTGCCGGCCTGCGTCGGGCCGGTCACCGCGCTGCCGTTGCAGGCCCGGGGCATCGACACGGTCCAGCCCGAACGCTTCCGGCTCGGGCCGCTCGTGCAGCTGCTCTGCCAGGAACTGCCCGGACGGGCGCGGGCGTTGCCGATCGCGGGGCACCGGGTGGAGATCCGCGGGCACGCGGTGCTGGTGGACGGCGACCTCAGGCCCGTACCGCCGGCCGGCATGTCCCTGCTGCGGGTGCTGTCCCGGCGGCCCGGCTGGGTGGTCGCCCGCTCCGAGCTGCTGCGCGCGCTGCCCGGTGCGGGCCGTGACGAGCACGCGGTGGAGACGGCGATGGCCCGTCTGCGTACGGCTCTCGGTGCGCCGAAGCTGATCCAGACGGTGGTCAAGCGCGGGTACCGCCTCGCGCTGGACCCGGCGGCGGACGCGAAGTACGCGGACGCGTAGGGCCTGTCCGGGGGCAGACCTCGGGGCCGTACGCGGCGCGGGAGGTGACGAGGGGTTCCGGGGGAGCGAACGGGCGGGCACTGTGGGAGGGAACGGTTCTCCCGGCCCCTCCCCCCGGGACTCCGCCGGACTGCTGCCCGGGATCCACCCGGGGTTCCGCCAGGGTTCCCCGAGGACCCGGCGGAGTCCGGCGCAGTCCGTGCGGGGCCGGCAGGAGCCGTCTGAGTGCACCGGAACCCACCGGCCCCGTCCCCCGCGGGGCAACCCCTAGGCGGTGACAGGCACATGGCACTGGATACGGCCACAGCCCCGTACGAGATGCGGTTCGACGCCGGACGGATCTGTCTGGATCTCCTCGCGACCGCCCACCCCGGCGAACGCCTCGACTCGCTCGCGGCGCTGCACGCCTGGATCACCCGCGCCGGACTGGTCCCGCCGGGCACCCCGCTGGCGCACGCCGACGCCTCCTGGCCGGCCGCCTTCCGCGAACTGCGTTCACAGACGGCCTGGTTGGTAAGCGGTTGTCTCGGCGTCCGCGCCCGCTCGCACGGCGACGGCGACGACGTGTCCCAGAACCTCGCACTGACACGCGTCAACGAGTACGCCCGTGCCGCGCCGCCGGTCCCGCGCGCCGTCCGCGCCGAGGACGGCACCTTCGTACGGGAGTTGGCCGGACCGCCGGAGTGCGCGGCCCTGCTCGCGGCGGTCGCCAGGGACTGCGTGGAGCTGCTCACGGACCCCCTCGCGCGGGCGGGTCTGCGCCAGTGCGAGGGGGACAACTGCCCGATCGTCTACCTGGACACGTCGCGGGGGCGCAGAAGGCGCTGGTGCTCGAGCGAGGTCTGCGGAAACCGCGAGAGAGTGGCCCGGCACCGTCGGCGGGTGGCCCTCGCCCAGGCCTGAGTGTCGCCTTTGCGGCTTCTGGGGGGCAGGAGCACGGGAATTGACGAAGTGATTTCGATAACACTTCGTTTGCATCCGGCGTGGCGCGGGCAGTTGAAGCGATCTTGGCGCCGTGGGGGAAATGTAAAGATCGTGCAGGAGGAATGTGCGCTCATGTCCGTCACGTCATGCCACCACGAAGAAAACTGCCGCTCGGGTTTGAACATCCCGCGACCCGCGTCCGTACCCCTCGGCGAGCGACCGACTGGGGGATCCCCCGGACATCGGAGGTGGGCGTGCGCAAGGATTCTGCCGTGGCCAATGAACGTGGACCGAGGGCCCGGCATCGTATGTCCCAGCCCTCGGAGCCTGATGAGGAGCTGATGCGTGCCCTGTATCGGGAGCACGCCGGACCCCTCCTTGCGTATGTCCTCAGGCTGGTTGCCGGCGACCGGCAGCGCGCCGAGGACGTCGTGCAGGAGACACTCATCCGTGCCTGGAAGAACGCCGGTCAGCTCAATCGGGCGACCGGATCGGTACGCCCCTGGCTGGTGACGGTCGCGCGTCGCATCGTCATCGACGGCCACCGCAGCCGGCAGGCCCGGCCGCAGGAGGTCGATCCGTCGCCGCTGGAGGTCATCCCCGCGGAGGACGAGATCGACAAGGCGCTGTGGTTGATGACGCTGTCGGACGCGCTGGACGACCTGACCCCCGCCCACCGGGAGGTCCTGGTCGAGACCTATTTCAAGGGGCGTACGGTCAATGAGGCGGCCGAGACCCTGGGCATACCCAGCGGCACGGTCCGCTCGCGGGTCTTCTATGCCCTGCGGTCGATGAAGCTGGCACTGGAGGAGCGGGGGGTGACGGCGTGATGAGCGTATACGGGGGGTTCGGAACGGGTGGTTCGGGTATGTCTGGCCCTATGCAGGGATCACCGGCCCCGAACGAGCACGAGACCGTCGGCGCCTACGCCCTCGGGATTCTTGACGACGCCGAAGCAACCGCTTTCGAATCCCATCTCGCGACCTGTGAATGGTGCGCCCAGCAGCTCGAGGAGCTCGCCGGGATGGAGCCGATGCTGGCCGCCCTCGCGGACCTGCCCGGCGCCGGTACCCCCGCGATCGGCGAGTCCCTGTCCGCGATGCCCAGCCCACGGCTGGCGGAGAAGCTCGTCGACGAGGTCGCCGAGCGTCGCGCGGCCAAGCGCCGGCGCGGCTTCTACCTGGTCGCGGCCGCGGCCGCGCTGATCGTCGGCGGCCCGCTGACGGTGCTGGCGGCGACCGGCGGCTCGGACTCCGGGGCGAACAACACGGCGGCGGGACCGGCGCAGGCCGCCTTCCAGACCATGACCGACAAGAAGTCGGCCACGGACCCGACGACGCATGTCACCGCGACCGTGGCCGTGGAGAAGAAGGACTGGGGTACCCACGCCGTCCTCCAGCTCAAGAACGTCAGCGGACCGGAGAAGTGCTCGCTGATCGCCGTCGGCAAGAACGGCGAGCGCGAGACCGTCACCTCCTGGTCCGTGCCGAACTGGGGCTACGGCCTGGCCGACGCCAAGACCGAGACCGCGAAGAACCCGCTGTACGTCCACGGCGGTGCCGCCTTCACCCCCAACCAGATCGACCACTTCGAAGTGATGACCTTCGACGGCAAGCGGTTGGTGGAGGTGGACGCGTAACTTCCCGGGCGGGGTCCCCTTCGCGTACGGTTGACGGCTGCCCAGCACGTCAGAAGGGGGCCCGGTGGCCGCTCAGGCTCAACAGGAAACCGCGGTCGGTTCGGTCCACGGCGAAACGCACGACTCCGTACGGGACCGGGAGATCGGCATCGAGCAGGTACACCTGGATCAGGTGTACCGCAGGCTCGAGGAGAAGATCCACGAGGCCGAGTTCCTCATGAACGACGCGGCCAAGCGCGGCCAGGTCGGTACGCCCGGCGCGCTCGCCGAGCGGGACGCGCAGGTCTTCCGGGCGGGGGTGCACCTCAACCGGCTCAACAACGAGTTCGAGGACTTCCTCTTCGGCCGGATCGACCTGCTGCGGGGCAAGGACGGCAAGAAGGGGCCCGACGGCGCCTACACGGCCGTCGAGCCCGCCGAGGGAGCCGTCCGCGAGGACAACACCGCCGACATCGCCGAGACGCTCCACATCGGCCGCATCGGCGTCCTCGACCAGGACTACTCGCCCCTGGTCATCGACTGGCGGGCCCCCGCGGCCGCGCCGTTCTACCGCTCCACCCCGGTCGAGCCCGGCCGGGTGGTGCGGCGCCGGGTCATCCGTTCCAAGGGCCGCCGCGTCCTCGGTGTCGAGGACGACCTGATGCGCCCCGAGCTGACCGCCTTCCTCGACGGCGAGCGGCTGCCCGTCATCGGCGACGGCGCGCTCATGGCCGCGCTCGGCCAGGCCCGCAGCCACACCATGCGGGACATCGTCGCCTCCATCCAGGCCGAGCAGGACCTGGTGATCCGCGCCCCCGCCGCCTCCGTGACCTACGTCGAGGGCGGCCCCGGGACCGGCAAGACCGCCGTCGCCCTGCACCGGGCGGCCTACCTCCTCTACCAGGACCGCCGCCGGTACGCGGGCGGCATCCTGATCGTCTCGCCCACGCCCCTGCTGGTGGCGTACACCGAGGGCGTCCTGCCGTCCCTCGGCGAGGAGGGCCAGGTCGCCATCCGGGCGATCGGCTCCCTGGTCGACGGCGCGGAGGCCACCCTGTACGACTCCCCGGCGGTGGCCCGCGCCAAGGGCTCGTACCGGATGCTGAAGGTGCTGCGCAAGGCGGCGCGCGGGGCGCTGGAGACCAAGGACACGCCCACCCGGCTGCGGGTCGTCGCCTTCGGCCGCCGGCTGGAGCTGGAGGCGGCCCAGCTGGAACGCATCCGCAACAACGCCCTCGGCGGCACCGCGCCCGTCAACCTGCTGCGCCCGCGGGCCCGCAAGCTGCTGCTGGACGCCCTGTGGGAGCAGTCCGGCGCGGCCGGCCGGCACTCCGACCCCGAGCTGGCCGCCGAGCTGCGCTCCTCCTTCGACGAGGACGTGACCTCCGAGGACAGCTTCATCGGGTTCCTCGACGCCTGGTGGCCCGAGCTGGTACCGCGGTCCGTGCTGGCGGCGATGGCCGACGAGCGGCGGCTGGGGCGCTGGGCGCGGCGGATCCTCAACCCCGGCGAGGTACGCCGGGTCGCCCGCTCCCTCGGCCGGGACGGCCTGTCCGTGCACGACGTGGCCATGCTGGACGAGCTCGAAGCCGTCCTCGGCGCCCCGGTCCGCCCCCGCAAGCGGCGCGAGCTGGACCCGCTGGACCAGCTCACCGGCCTGGAGGAGCTGATGCCCCAACGCGAGGAGACGCAGCGCGAGCGGGCCGAGCGGCTGGCACAGGAGCGCACCGAGTACGCGCACGTCATCGTCGACGAGGCGCAGGACCTCACGCCGATGCAGTGGCGCATGGTGGGCCGGCGCGGCCGGCACGCCACCTGGACGATCGTCGGCGACCCGGCGCAGTCGTCGTGGTCCGACCCCGACGAGGCGGCCGAGGCCCGCGACGAGGCCCTGGGCAGCCGTCCGCGCCGCCGCTTCCAGCTGACGGTGAACTACCGCAACCCGGCCGAGATCGCCGAGCTGGCGTCCAAGGTGCTCGCGCTCGCCATGCCCGGCTCCGTCTCACCGTCCGCCGTCCGCTCCACGGGTGTGGAGCCGCGCTTCGTGGCGACGAACAACGCGCAGGCCGCCGCCGTACGCAACCCGCTCGCGGAGACCGTCCGCGAGGAGGCCGCCCGGCTGCTCGACCGGGTCGACGGCACGGTCGGCGTGGTCGTCGCCATGAACCGCCGCGAGGAGGCCAGGCGCTGGCTCGCCGGGCTCGGCGACCGGGTGGTGGCACTCGGCAGCCTGGAGGCCAAGGGGCTGGAGTACGACGCGACGGTCGTGGTGTCGCCCGCGGAGATCGCGGACGAGTCACCGGCGGGGCTGCGCGTGCTGTACGTCGCGCTGACCCGGGCCACCCAGCAGCTGACGGTCGTCTCGGCCGGTCGGGACGAGCCGGACGAGGCGGGAGTGCCGGACCTGCTCAGGGACTGAACCCGGCGGGCGCCCCGCCCCCGGACGGACCGGTCCTGGGGGGGCAGGGCACCCGGGCCACCGGGGCGGTCGGACGGGCCACGGGGCTGGCCGGACGGGCCGCCGGGGTGGTCACGGGGGTGGCCGGAGGCGGCCGGGGACGGCCGTCCGGGGGCGATTCCGGTGAAACCTCGGCCTGTTTCCTGTGAACTCCGCGCACGGGAATGGTCTTGCCCGATCCGTTTGTTAGCCTGGGTGTGACACCGGCTCGATCCAAGCCCCCGGGCCCAACCTTCGTCGCCACGAGCGACCACTTGCCGCGAGGCGAGCATGGCGGGTCGGTGTCATGAACGAGAGAAGAGGCCCACGTCACCTTGTGATGTGGGCCTCTTTCTTTGCCGATCGCTTCTCGTATTGTGGAAGTCGTCTTCCGAAACTGGCACCGAGCCGCGAACAATACGTCCGCAATCCGGGGCGACTACCACGTACTCGGGGGTAGGTGCGACGATCGGACGGCATTAGCGAAGCGACACGGTGAAAGCAGAAGGAAGTCGGCCATGGCAACGGCGCCCAGCGTCTCCTACTCGATGACGATCCGGCTGGAGGTGCCCGCGAGCGGAACGGCCGTCTCGCAGCTCACCAACGTCGTGGAGTCCTCCGGAGGCTCGGTGACCGGCCTCGACGTCACCGCCTCCGGCCACGAGAAGCTCCGTATCGACGTCACGATCGCGGCCAGCTCGACCGCGCACGCCGACGAGATCGTCGAGAAGCTCCGCGGCATCGAGGGCGTCACGCTCGGCAAGGTCTCCGACCGTACGTTCCTGATGCACCTCGGCGGCAAGATCGAGATGCAGTCCAAGCACCCCATCCGCAACCGTGACGACCTGTCCATGATCTACACGCCGGGTGTGGCCCGGGTGTGCATGGCGATCGCGGAGAACCCCGAGGACGCGCGCCGCCTCACCATCAAGCGCAATTCCGTTGCGGTCGTGACGGACGGCTCCGCCGTACTGGGTCTCGGCAACATCGGCCCGAAGGCCGCGCTGCCGGTGATGGAGGGCAAGGCGGCCCTGTTCAAGCGGTTCGCCGGCATCGACGCCTGGCCGCTGTGCCTGGACACCCAGGACACCGACGCGATCGTCGAGATCGTCAAGGCGATCGCCCCCGGCTTCGCGGGCATCAACCTGGAGGACATCTCCGCGCCCCGCTGCTTCGAGATCGAGGCCCGGCTGCGCGAGGCCCTCGACATCCCCGTCTTCCACGACGACCAGCACGGTACCGCGATCGTCGTCCTCGCCTCCCTGACGAACGCCCTGCGTGTGGTGGGCAAGGCGATCGAGGACGTACGCGTCGTCATGTCGGGCGCGGGCGCGGCCGGCACGGCGATCCTCAAGCTGCTGCTCGCCGCGGGCGTCAAGAACGCCGTCGTCGCCGACATCCACGGCGTCGTGCACGCCGGCCGCGAGGACCTGGTGGACGCCGCGGCCGACTCGCCGCTGCGTTGGATCGCCGACAACACCAACCCCGAGGGCCTCGTCGGCACCCTCAGGGAAGCCGTGCGCGGCGCCGACGTCTTCATCGGCGTCTCCGCCCCGAACGTCCTCGACGGCGACGACGTGGCCGCGATGGCCGACAACGCCATCGTGTTCGCTCTCGCGAATCCGGACCCCGAGGTCGACCCGGCAATCGCCCGCCAGACCGCGGCAGTTGTGGCCACCGGCCGCTCCGACTTCCCCAACCAGATCAACAACGTGCTGGTCTTCCCGGGCGTCTTCCGCGGGCTGCTGGACGCGCAGTCCCGGACGGTCAACACCGAGATGATGCTCGCGGCCGCGAAGGCCCTCGCCGACGTGGTGACCGAGGACGAGCTGAACCCGAACTACATCATCCCGAGCGTGTTCAACGACAAGGTCGCGGGTGCGGTCGCGGGCGCGGTCCGGGAGGCCGCGAAGGCCGCGGGCGCGTCGGTCTCGTAGGCTCGGCGAAGGCGTGGGACCCGGCCTGTGGAGGCGTTGTGACGATTGCCACGGTCGGGTTTCGCCCCGGCGCGTCGCGGAACCGGGTCCACTGACAGCCCTCTATCGTGACGGCCGGGCTCGGTCCCCACATTTCGTGTGACTCCCAAGGGTGTTCTCACGACTGCTGGGGGTGCCGGATTGGCTTTCCCGCCGCAGGTGGGGGCAGGATGCGTCTCTGGGCGCGAGGGTTCTGACGACGGACCCGGGTCCGGGGTATGTCCGAGGACCCTGGCAGCATCGAGTTCGCTGTGCCCAACTATGCGGCTCCGCCGCGTGGCACGCCTCAACGGCAAGAAGAACACGGGAGTAACAACATGAACCGCAGTGAGCTGGTGGCCGCGCTGGCCGACCGTGCCGAGGTGACCCGCAAGGACGCCGACGCCGTGCTGGCCGCGTTCGCCGAGGTCGTCGGCGACATCGTCTCCAAGGGCGACGAGAAGGTCACCATCCCCGGCTTCCTGACCTTCGAGCGCACCCACCGTGCCGCTCGCACCGCGCGCAACCCGCAGACCGGCGACCCGATCCAGATCCCGGCCGGCTACAGCGTGAAGGTCTCCGCGGGCAGCAAGCTCAAGGAAGCCGCGAAGGGCAAGTAAGCCCGTCGCAGGGCGGCAGGCCCGTAGGGCGACTGCGCCCGCGCCCACGCCCCGGGACGGCATGGACGTCAGGGGCGCGCCCCGGGACGACATGCGCGTCCGGGACGACCGATTGACGCCAATGGCCGGGAACGGGTTCGGCTTCTGGAAGACCATGCCGATACGCCGACGGGCGTCCGTCAGCCGCCGCGCGGGACCGTAGATGTCCTCGCCCTC
>NZ_JBEOWS010000267.1:0-13956 GCF_040296125.1 Streptomyces sp. NPDC002265
CACCCGGGGCCCGGGGTGCACGCGCGCGTACTGGCTGCTGCCGTCAGGCAGGCCGGAAGCCGGTCAGAAGCCGCCCGCCGCTCCGTCCGTGGCGCCGCCGGCGTCCGTGCCGCCGTCGGTCGGGACGGCGGGGGTGGACGGGTTCGACGCCGACTGCGTCGGGTCGGACGTCGGGTCGTCGCCGGTGGTCGGGTCGTCGGTCGGCTCGTCCGTCGGCTCGCTGGAGGGGGTCTCGGACGGCGTGTACGACGGCTTGTACGACGGCTGCCAGTCCGAGCCGTTGCCCTGGTCGTCGTCCGACGAGGTGTCCGAGGACTGGTCGGTGGACTCGTCGCTCGGGGTGTCGGAGGCCTTGTCGTCCACGGCGCTGTGCGAGACGGTCGGCGGCGGCGTGGTGTCGGAGCCGTTCCCGGCGCCGCCACCGGAGTACTGCGCCAGTGCGACGCCCGCCGCGATGGCGATCACCGCGAGGACGGCGAGGATCCACAGCTTGCCGCGGCCGCTGCCCCGGTTGCCGTGCCCCTCGAAACCGCCGTCGTCACCGCTGCCGTACCCGGGCGGCAGGATCGGCTGCGGGATCATCGTGGTACCGGAGCCGTCACCGGGGTGCGGCAGCGCGGTCGTGTTCGCGAATCCGGCCGGCTGGACGTGCCGGCCGTCGTGCATCTGCACCGGGCCGGTGTTCCAGGTACCGGTGTGGCTGCCCTGGTCGTACAGCATCTGAAGGCCGTACTGGACCAGGCCGCGCATCTCCTCCGCCGTCTGGAACCGGTCGTCGGGGTCCTTGGCGAGCGAGCGCATGACGAGCCCGTCGAGCTCCGGCGGCGCGGCCGCGTCGGCCTCGGACGGCGGCAGCGGGATGTCCTGGACGTGCTGGTAGACCACCGACAGCGGGGTCTCGCCGGTGAACGGCGGACGCAGCGCGAGGAGTTCGTACAGCAGGCAGCCGGTCGCGTACAGGTCGGAGCGGTAGTCGACGGCCTTGCCCAGGGCCTGCTCGGGGGAGAGGTACTGCGGAGTGCCCATGACCATGCCGGTCTGCGTCATCGTCGTCGACGCGCCGTGCAGGGCGCGGGCGATGCCGAAGTCCATCACCTTCACGGCGCCGTTGTCGGTGATGATGACGTTCGCCGGCTTGATGTCGCGGTGCACGATGCCGTGCTGGTGCGAGTAGGCGAGCGCCTCCAGCACACCGGAGACGATGATCAGAGCCTGCTCGGGGCCCGGCGCCTCGGCGTCGATCAGCAGATCGCGGATGGTGCGGCCCTCGACCAGCTCCATCACGATGTACGGCACCGACTGGCCGCCCACGACATCCTCGCCGGAGTCGTACACGGCGACGATCGCGTGGTGGTTCAGGCCGGCCACCGACTGTGCCTCACGCGTGAAGCGGGCCTTGGAGGTCGGGTCCTCGGCAAGGTCGGCGCGCAGCAGCTTGACCGCGACGGTGCGGCCCAGCCGTACGTCCTCGGCCGCGAACACCTCGGCCATTCCGCCTCGGCCCAGTCTGTGGGTGAGCCGGTACCGACCGTCTCCCACCAGTCCGCCGTTGCCCCACAACTCCGGCGCATCTGACATTCCGCCGCCAGTCGCCTCGGGGTCGGACGGGCCCTGGGCGCGCTGCTGCTGTGCCATCGGTCCTCGCCGTCGTTTCTGCCCGCGGTGCGCGCGGTGTTGTCACGGTCTCCGTCGGCCACGCTACAGCCTCGGCGCAAGCCTCCGGTCCGGGGCGACCCCCTCGATCGGCCGAGGACGGATCGGCCATCAAAGCCGTAGCACGCGCTGTCGCGCAAATCCTGTGCAGCGCCGGTTCGACACCTGTAACGCTTGCGCGACGCTTCTTTCGCGTACGGTCACGGAACGGGCACCGAGCTTGACGTGTCCGTGCCCTGGGGCAGACTTGGCCGAGAATGGGTCATTCGATCAACGACGGTCACGGCGCCGACGGCTATGGGGGACAAGCGGAGATGAGCCAGGACGGGGCGTACGGCCGGTATGCGGGGCGCGCCCTCGCCGGCGGCCGCTATCAGCTGCGCGACTTGCTCGGCGAAGGCGGCATGGCCTCCGTGCACCTCGCCTACGACGCCGTGCTCGACCGCCAGGTCGCGGTGAAGACCCTGCACACCGAACTGGGCCGGGAGCAGGCCTTCCGCGAGCGCTTCCGCCGCGAGGCCCAGGCCGTGGCCAAGCTCACCCACACCAACATCGTCTCCGTCTTCGACACCGGAGAGGACGACGTCGACGGGACGACGACTCCGTACATCGTCATGGAGTACGTCGAGGGCCGCCCGCTCGGGTCCGTTCTCGACGAGGACGTCCGGGCGCTCGGCGCCATGCCCGCCGACAAGGCCCTGAAGGTCACTGCCGATGTGCTCGCGGCGCTGGAGATCAGCCACGAGATGGGGCTGGTCCACCGTGACATCAAGCCCGGCAACGTGATGGTGACCAAGCGCGGCGTCGTCAAGGTGATGGACTTCGGCATCGCCCGTGCCATGCAGTCCGGCGTCACCTCCATGACGCAGACCGGCATGGTCGTCGGCACCCCGCAGTACCTCTCCCCCGAGCAGGCCCTCGGCCGCGGCGTGGACGCGCGCAGCGACCTGTACTCGGTCGGGATCATGCTGTTCCAGCTGGTCACCGGGCGGCTGCCGTTCGAGGCGGACTCGCCGCTGGCGATCGCGTACGCGCATGTCCAGGAGGAGCCGGTGGCACCCTCCTCGATCAACCGCGCGCTGCCGCCCGCGGTGGACGCGCTGATCGCCCGCGCGCTGAAGAAGAACCCGAACGAGCGCTTCCCGACCGCCGTCGCCATGCGCGACGAGTGCCTGCGGGTGGCGGCCTCCCTCCAGGCGGCCGCGCCGAGCATCGTCCCCGGGGCGCAGACGTCGAACGGGGCGGGTGTCAGTGCCGCGGTGTTCCCGCCGGTCGACCAGGCGGCTCCGGCGCCGTCCGGCCCGGTGCAGACGCCGTACCAGCCGACCCCGCCCGGCCCGTACGGCACCCCGGCGCCGACGCCGCCCGGCCCGGCCCCGGCGTACGGCTACCCGCAGCAGACGCACCAGGCCCCCCAGGGGCACCAGGGCGGCTACGGCACGCCGGTGCCCGGGTACGCCGCGCAGCACGGCCCGTCGACGCCTGCCCCGTACAACCTCACTCCGCAGACCGTGACCGCCAAGGCGCCCTCCGGCGGCGGGAGCAACCGGCTGGTCGTCATCGGGTCGATCCTCGTCTCGCTCGCCGCGGTGGGCGGTCTGATCGCGGCCCTCAACATGAACGGCGACGGCGGCGACAACGGGGGACAGGGCGGGAACGGCACGAGCGCCTCGGCCTCGGCCCCGGCTTCCTCCACGGCCTCGGACGGCAAGGTGGCGGGCTACCGCGGCCCGGACACCTCGAAGACGATCGACCCGACGGAGTGCAGCGAGCCGCAGGAGTCGTACAACGACCCGGACAAGGTCCGGCTCCCGAACTTCCAGTTCAAGTACATCAAGTCGGTCAAGGAGTGCTTCCAGGCCGCCGGCTGGAAGATGAAGATCACGGAAGTCGACGAGAACACCTACGGCGAAGGCTCGGTCCGGGAGCAGTTCCCGCCGGCCGGCACGGACGTCGACCCCAAGGCGGTACCCGAGATCACGCTCACCGTCTCGACGGGCAACCCCCCGTCCTGACCCGGGAGAAGCAACCGGCCCTGTCCCGGGACCATCGGGTCCGGAACAGGGCCGCGGCGTGCTTCCACGTCCGGTGATCTAGAGATACGGCCCACCGGTGCGGCCGACCGTGCGCGGGTCCTCCAGGCCCTCGTGCCCGGCGCCGGGCGGAAGGGCGCGGCGCATCTGCTCCAACTGGGCGCGGGCCGCCATCTGCTGGGCGAACAACGTGGTCTGGATCCCGTGGAAGAGACCCTCCAGCCAGCCCACCAACTGAGCCTGGGCGATGCGCAGTTCCGCATCGCTCGGGGTCACCTCGTCCGCGAACGGCAGGGACAGCCGCTCCAGCTCCTCGACGAGCTCCGGAGCCAGCCCGTCCTCCAGCTCCTTCACCGAGCTCGCATGGATCTCCTTGAGCCGGACCCGGCTCGCCTCGTCCAGGGGAGCGGCACGCACCTCCTCGAGCAGCTGCTTGATCATGCTGCCGATCCGCATGACCTTCGCGGGCTGCTCCACCATCTCCGTCACCGGGATCTCGCGGGAGTCGTCATCCGCGTCCGTGCCACCGAGTGCCATGCCATCCTGACCCACGACCAGGATCTTCTGGGCGTTCTCCGGCGACCTTTCGTTGCTCGGCATCTCCATGCGGTCATTGTCTCGCACCGCCACACCCCGTCACGTCCCTCCCTTGGCCGAACCCGGAATGCCCGGATTGTTCGCCCGTGTGACGCTGATTGCCTCGATCTTGGCAACCTGACGACTGGGCACCGGGAGGGGGTCACCGACGTGACTCCAAGGCGGTACATATGGCGCACGGCTGGCGTGTGCGGACTCTTGGGACTGGCCTGCGGGCTCGTCGGCGGGAGCGGACCGGCGTACGCGGTGGACTGCGTCCGCCCCAGCGCGGCCTCGCCGGCTCCGGCCCCTCCCATACCCAGGGCGCCGGTCGCGCCCGCCGCACCGGTCGCGCCCGCCGCGCCGGCCTCTTCGCACACTGCTTCGCACATGTCTTCGCATACGGCTTCGCACACGTCGCCGCCGCATACGTCGTCACGTGGCTCCGGGCACACCTTCGCGCATCACTCCGCATCCGCGTCCCCGTCGGCCTCCGCGTCGAGCTCCGGCTCCGCTTCGGCCTCCGCATCCGCCTCCGCGTCCGCCTCCGCCGCGGATCCCGAGCGGGCCGGCAGCCGGGCCGGTGAGGGCCGGCAGCGGCCCGGACGCCGGGAGGACCCGCCGGTGCGGATCGAGGGCGAGGACGAGGACTCGGTGTATCCGGACGGCACGGACGAGGACGACGCGAGTGCCTCCGCCGCCCCGGACGCCTCGACGGCCGGCCGGTCCACCGAGGCACCCCAGGAGGCCGGTCTGACGGCCGGCACGCCACCCGGAGATCCCGCACACCAGAACGTCCCGCGCTCCGCGGCCCCTCCCGAACCCGTCCTCCAGATCCTGCCGCTCGGCAGCGGTCTGATGCTGATAGGTCTCGGCTTCGGTCTCGCGTTCGTGGCCCTGCGCCTGCGGCGCGGCTGAGCGTGTCGCGCGGACGCCCGGACTCCCGGACGCCCGCGGGGCGGTCGGACGTCCGACGTCAGACCACGTTCTCCACCACCAGCAGCACCTTCCCGATGTGGCCGCTCTCCTCCACGACCCGGTGGGCGGCCGACGCCTCCTCCATGGGGATCTCGCGGTCCACGACCGGTCGCACCCGGCCACCCGAGATCAGCGGCCAGACGTGTTCGCGCACGGCCGCGACGATGGCCGTCTTCTCGGACAGCGGGCGGGCCCGCAGCGAGGTCGCGGCGACCGCGGCCCGCTTGCCGAGGAGGGTGGCGATGTTCAGCTCGCCCTTGATTCCACCCTGCATGCCGATGATCGCCAGGCGGCCGTTGACGGCGAGCGTCCGGACGTTGCGGTCCAGGTATGCGGCGCCCATGTTGTCGAGGATGACGTCCGCACCGGCGCCGCCCGTGGCCCGTTCGATCTCGGCGACGAAGTCCTGCTCCCGGTAGTTGATCAGGATGTCCGCGCCGAGTTCCGCGCAGGTGTCCAGCTTCTCCTTGCTGCCCGCGGTGACGGCGACCTTGGCCCCGACGGCCTTGGCGAGCTGGATCGCCATCGTGCCGATGCCGCTGGAACCGCCGTGCACGAGCAGCGTCTCGCCCGGACGGAGATGGGCGATCATGAAAACGTTCGACCAGACCGTGCAGACCACCTCGGGCAGCGCCGCGGCCTGGCGCAGGTCGACCCCTTCGGGCACGGGCAGCAGCTGTCCGGCCGGGACGACGACCTTCTCTGCGTACCCGCCGCCCGCGAGCAGCGCGCAGACCTCGTCGCCGATGTTCCAGCCGGAGACGCCGGTGCCCACCGCGGCCACCCGGCCGGAGCATTCGAGGCCCGGGTACTGCGACGCCCCCGGCGGTGGGTTGTAGAAGCCCTGCCGTTGCAGGATGTCGGCGCGGTTGACGGCGCTGGCCACCACCTCGACCAGGACCTCGCCCTCACCCGGTACGGGATCGGGGACCTCGGCCCACACCAGTGCCTCGGGTCCGCCTGCTTCGGGAATCGTGATCGCATACATGGAAGGGACGCTACTCCCGCCCCGTCCGCTCAAGCCGGTGGCAGGGGCGGGACGCTCGGCGTGCCGGTGGCGTCCCCGGGGCCGTCCGGCGCCACCCGGACGATCGTGATCAGCCGGTCCGTCGGCTCCAGCACGCCGACCGCCGGATCGTCGTAACCCAGCAGGCGGTGCCCCCGTACGACGCTGACCACCAGGTCGTCGGTCTCGCGCGGACCGCGGCCCGCCTCGGCCTTGGTGACGGGCCGTTCGACGAGATCGAGCCCGGCGCCCTGCTGGATGAGGTCCTCCATGACCCGCCCGGCAAAGGGGCTGAGCACGGACAGGCCCAGCAGGCGGCCGGCCGCACCGGCGCTGGTGATGACCTCGTCGGCACCGGACTGCTTCAGCAGCGGGGCGTTCTCCTCCTCGCGCACGGCGGCGACGATCTTCGCCGTACGGTTGAGCTGCCGGGCCGTCAGGACCACCAGGACGGCCGTGTCGTCGCGCTGGGGGGCGACGATGATCCGGCCCGCCCGGTGCACCTCGGCCCGCCGCAGCACATCGCTGCGGGTCGCGTCCCCGACGATCCCCTCGTAGCCCTCGGCAGTAGCGGCGGCGATCACCGTCGCGCTGGGGTCGATCACGACGACCTGGTTCTTCTTCAGGCCGGACGCACAGGCGGACCGGATCGCGGACCGGCCCTTCGTGCCGAAGCCGACGACGACAATGTGGTCGCGCAAGGTGGGCCTCCGATACCGATGCGCCGCGACGGGCGCGCCGCGGCGGACGTGTTGCTCGTGACGTGTACGCCCGTGTCGGCCACCATGGTGCCGACTTTCCGGATCACCGCCACAGGGGGCACGCGATGAACGACCAGCGACAACCGCCGTACCGGACGAAAAGGCTCTCTCTTCTGCGTTCCGTCTGGTACCGGACCAGCACCGAGGCGCGCGACGACGCCGAGGCGGGCCGGTCCATCTCCATGCCGACCCAGAGCGCCACGCCTCCCTTGCAGCAGGTGCTGCGCCGCCTTGCCATGGCCCTGCTGGTGCTGGCCGTCACGACGCTGATCGTCTACGTCGACCGGGCCGGCTACCGCGACAGCGCCGACGGATCCGTCGGCCTCCTGGACGCCGCGTACTACGCCACGGTCACCCTCTCCACCACCGGCTACGGCGACATCACCCCGGTCAGCGACTCCGCCCGGCTCACCAACATCCTCGTCATCACGCCGCTGCGTGTGCTGTTCCTGATCATCCTGGTCGGCACCACCCTGGAGGTCCTCACCGAGCGCACCCGCCAGCAGGTCCGCATCCACCGCTGGCGGGCCCGGACCCGCGACCACGTCGTGGTCATCGGTTACGGGACCAAGGGCCGTCACGCCGTTCAGACGCTGGCCGGACAGGGCGTCGCCAAGGACCGGATCGTCGTCGTGGACGCCCAGCACAAGGCCGCCGACCTCGCCGGGGAGGACGGACTGGTGTCCGTGACGGGGGACGCCACCCGTTCCGAGACCCTGCTCAAGGCCGAGGTCCAGAACGCCTCGCGGGTGATCGTGGCCCCGCAGCGCGACGACACGGCCGCCCTGGTCACCCTGACCGCCCGGCAGCTGAACCGGCACGCCACGATCGTGGCCGCCGTCCGGGAGGACGAGAACGCGCCCCTGCTCAAACAGAGCGGTGCGGACACCGTCATCACCAGCTCCAGCTCGGCGGGCAGGCTGCTCGGGGTGTCCATGGTGAGCCCGTCGGTGGCCCGGACCCTGGAGGACCTGATGACCCTCGGCAGCGGCCTGGACCTGATCGAGCGTCCCGTCCTGGACGACGAGGTGGGCCGTGCGCCCCGCGACAGCGCGGACCTGGTCGTGGCCGTCGTACGCGGCAAACAGCTGCTGGACTACACCGACGCCCGGCTGACGGACATGCACGAGGGGGACCGCGTCATCGTCGTCAGCCGGGCCGTCCCCACCGTCGCGTCCTGACGGCGCGGCGGCGGGGATGTTTCACGTGAAACAGGCGGCGACCCCGGCACTCGCCCACGGCAGGTCGAGCAGGTCCGCCTCATGGTCCCGCCGGACACCGCCCGGCGGTACGACCGCGAGGGCGTCGGCCGCCGCGATGCCCCGCAGCATCGCCGGGCCGTTGTAGTGCAAGGGCAGGGCACGGTCGCCGCGCAGCACGACGGGGATGAGCCGGGTGTCGTGGGGATGCCCGTGCGCCTCCTCCTGGAGGGGCATCGCATACGGCTCCGGAGCGGGTCGCGCGGCCAGCGTCCGCAGCAGCGGCTCGGCGAGGGTGAGCAGGCCGGAGACGGCCGCGAGGGGATTGCCGGGCAGTCCGACGAGGTGCTGGTCGCTCTGCACCCGGGCCAGCAGCATGGGGTGGCCGGGCCGCACCTCGACGCCGTCGACCAGGAGCTCGGCACCGAGCCGTTCGAGCGTGGGGTGGAGGTGGTCGACGGGACCCGCGGCAGTGCCGCCGGTGGTCACGATGACGTCCGCGTCGGAGGTCGCGAGGGCCTTGCCCAGGGTCTTCGGGTCGTCGCCCAGATGACGGACGACGGTGACCTCGGCGCCCAGGGCACGCAGCCAGGGCGGCAGCATCGGGCCCAGCGCGTCCCTGATCAGACCGTCGTGCGGCCGGCCCTCGGTGAGAAGTTCGTCGCCGAGGACGAGGACGTCGACGCGGGGGCGGGGAACCACGCTGAGGGTGTCGTACCCGGCCGCCGCGGCGAGACCGAGCACGGCCGGGGTCACCAGGGTGCCGGCGGGGAGCAACTGGTCGCCGCTGCGGCACTCCTGACCGCGCGGGCGGATGTCCTGCCCGTGCGCGACCTCACGGGTGGCGTACAGACGGGCCTTGTCGTCCGTGCGGCCGTGCTCGCTGCGCAGTACCGCGGTCGTGTCCGAGGGGACGCGGGCGCCGGTGGCGATCCGGACGGCCTGGCCGTCGCCCAGGGTCCCGGGATCCGCCTGTCCCGCCAGTATCCCGTCGCCCCGTACGTCCCAGGGGCCGGGACCTGCGACCGCCCAGCCGTCCATGGCCGAGGTGTCGAAGGAGGGGAGGTCGGTGAGAGCGGCGAGCGGTGCGGCCAGGACGAGGCCGAGGGCGCCGTCGAGGAGGACGGAGACGGGAGTGCGGCGGGCGGCGGCGCGCAGTGCGGCGCGCTCGGCGATCGCGCGTGCCTCGGGCCAGGAGGTGGCCCTGTGGTGACGGCGCTCCGGCGCGGGGGCGGCCTCCCCGCGCTCGCCGGGCTCCTTCGGGGCTGTCACGGAACGCGGGGCGGCCGGGACCGGGCCCCTGTTCTCGTTCACGAGGGCGAGCACCTCCTCGACGTCGAGGTCCTCCGGGTCCTGGACCTGCTCGGCACCCGGCCCGGCCGGGGCACGACGGGCGGTCACCCGGCGTCCGGGCGGATGTCCGGGGCGGTGGCGGTGTCCGGAGCCGGGTCGGCCGGCTTGTCCCCGGCAGGGTCCTCCTGCGCCCAGCGCAGCGCCAGCGCGGCTGCCTTGCGGGCGGCCTCCGCGACCGCCTCGGGGCCGCCCTCGGCCCGTGCGGCCGCGTAGCCGACGAGGAAGGTGGTCAGCGGCGCCGCGGGCCGTGCGACACCGTGGGCCGCGTCCCTGGCGAGGTCGAGCAGAACGCCGGTGTCGACGTCCAGTTCGATGCCGAGTTCGTCCTTGACCGCGGAAATCCATTCATCCAACACGTGCCCATGCTCCCTGATGCGTGACCTGGCGGCGGCGATGTCGTCCCAGGTGTCGCAGTCGAAAGAGGCGACCGGGTCCGGGACACGGGTGAGATCGAGACCGGCGGTCAGCCGACGCAGCGGCAGCCCGACGAGACCGCCCCGGCCGTCCTGGGCGGGGTGGCCCTCGGCGAGCGCGCGCAGACCGTGGCGCAGCGACCGGACGCGGTAGGCGGCCACCAGTGGCTGCTCGCGGCCGTCGGCGTCGGTGAGCAGCGCGCCGTCCGTGCCCGAGGAGCGCAGGACGCGCAGCAGCCGCCGTACCGTTCCCGGCGCGAGGAACGGCAGGTCGGCGGAGAGCACCACGACGTGTTCCGCCGTGGTGTGCCGGAGTCCGGCGTCGAGCGCGGCGACGGGTCCCGCGCCGGGCGGGTCCTCACGCGCCCACCGCACGGGCCGGGCGGTGGGCCTGGGGTCGGCCACCACGACGGTCGTCCGCGCGTCGGCACAGGCGCCGAGCACGCGGTCGAGCAGCGTCCGCCCGCCCACCCGCACGCCGGGCTTGTCCGCGCCGCCGAGCCGCCGGGCACCGCCCCCGGCGAGCACCACGGCGTCGTACGCCGCACCGTCGCCGGGGTCACCCGGGGCGCCCGGGTCTCCCTGGGCGCCGAAGGGCTCGTAGTCGGTCACGCACCGAGTATGCGCGCCGGGGCGATCACACGGAACGGAGCAGTACCGCCGGCTGTTCCACGCAGTCCGCCACATAGCGCAGGAACCCGCCCGCCGTGCCGCCGTCGCACACCCGGTGGTCGAAGGTGAGCGAGAGCTGGACGACCTGCCGGACCGCGAGTTCGCCCTCGTGCACCCAGGGCCTGGGGACGATACGGCCGACCCCGAGCATCGCCGCCTCGGGGTGGTTGATGATCGGCGTGGAGCCGTCGACGCCGAACACCCCGTAGTTGTTCAGGGTGAAGGTCCCGCCGGTGAGGTCCCCGGGGGTCAGCGTGCCGGTGCGGGCCGCCTCGGTCAGCCGGGCGAACTGCTCGGTCAGTCCTTCCGCGTCCTTGGCGTGCGCGTCCCGGACCACGGGGACGACCAGCCCGCGCTCGGTCTGCGCGGCGAAGCCCAGGTGCACCTGGTCGAGCCGGACGATCTCCCTGGCGTCCAGGTCGACGGTGGAGTTGAGCTCCGGATAACGGGCCAGGGCCGCGGTGCAGATCCGGGCCAGCAGCGCGAGGAGGGAGATCTTCGGTCCCCCGGCCGCGTTCATGGCGGCCCGGGCCCGCATGAGCTCCGTCGCGTCGGCGTCCACCCAGCAGGTCGCGTCCGGGATCTCGCGCCGGCTGCGGGACAGCTTGTCGGCGACGGCGCCCCGGATGCCCTTGAGGGGGATACGGGTGCCACCGGTCGTGGTGGTCGCCGCGAGGGGCGGCTGCGCGACCGCCGGTGGCATCCGCAGGTCCGGACCGGTGGCGGCCTTCAGCGCGTACTCGACGTCCGCCCGCAGGATCAGCCCGTCCGGCCCGGAGCCGGTCAGCTGCCGCAGATCCAGCCCGTTCTCCCGCGCGAGCCTGCGCACGAGGGGCGAGATCACGGGCACGGGCCCGTCGGAGAGCGCACCGGCCACGGGCTCGCGCCCCGCGGTCACGGTCCCGGCGGAAGCGAGCCGCTCGGCGGCGGCCGGCTGCCCGGCGGAAGGCAGTGGCCCTCCGGCAGACACCGGCCGGTCCGTGGGACGCACCCTCCTGCGTCGCGCCGGAGCCGCGCCCGTCCCGTATCCGACCAGGACGTTGCCGGAGCCCGTGTCCTCGTCGGCGGCCGGTCCGCCGACCGCGACCGTCAGCAGGGGTGCCCCGACGGGCAGTTCCGTGCCCTCGTCGCCGAAGCGGGCGGTGACCACACCGCCGTAGGGGCAGGGCACCTCGACCATCGCCTTGGCCGTCTCGACCTCGACGACCGGCTGGTCGACGGCGACGACGTCGCCGACCTGCACCAGCCAGCGCACGATCTCCGCCTCGGTGAGACCCTCGCCGAGGTCGGGGAGCTTGAACTCCAGCACCTGTGCCATCAGTTGTCCGCCTCCCACTGCAGACGCGCCACCGCGTCCAGGATCCGGTCCACACCGGGCAGGTGGTGACGCTCCAGCATCGGCGGCGGGTACGGGATGTCGAACCCCGCGACACGCAGCACCGGTGCCTCCAGGTGGTGGAAGCAGCGCTCCGTGACCCGGGCGGCGATCTCCCCGCCGGGGCCGCCGAAGCCGCCCGACTCGTGCACGACGACCGCCCGTCCGGTGCGCCGCACCGAGGCGCAGACCGTCTCGTCGTCGAACGGCACCAGGGAGCGCAGATCGACGACTTCGAGGTCCCAGCCCTCCGCCCGGGCCGCCTCGGCGGCTTCGAGGCAGACGGGCACCGACGGACCGTAGGTGATGAGCGTGGCACTGCGGCCGGTGCGCCGCACCACGGCGCGGCCGATCGGCTCGACCGTCGCCGGGTCCTCCGGGTTCCAGGAGTCCTTCGACCAGTACAGGCGCTTGGGTTCGAGGAAGACGACCGGGTCGTCGGCGGCGATGGACGCGCGCAGCAGCCCGTAGGCGTCGGCGACCGTCGCGGGCGTGACGACATGGAGGCCCGGGGTCGCCATGTAGTAGGCCTCGGAGGAGTCGCTGTGGTGCTCGACGCCGCCGATGCCGCCGCCGTAGGGGACCCGGATGGTGATCGGCAGCGGCATCCTGCCGCCGGTGCGGTTGCGCATCCGGGCGACATGGCTGATGAGCTGCTCGAACGCCGGGTAGGCGAACGCGTCGAACTGCATCTCGACGACCGGGCGCAGCCCGTACATCGCCATGCCGACCGCGGTGCCGAGGATGCCCGCCTCGGCCAGCGGGGTGTCCGTGCAGCGGTCCTCGCCGAACTCCTTGGCGAGGCCGTCGGTGACGCGGAAGACACCGCCGAGGGTGCCGACGTCCTCACCCAGGACGTGCACCGCGGGGTCGGCGGCCATCGCGTCGCGCAGGGCCCGCGTGAGGGCCTGCGCCATGGTGGCCGGCTTGACGGCGACCGTGGTCATCGGTGGGTACCTTCCCGGTCGTCGTGCCCGGCCGCCAGCTCCGCCTGCAACAGGGCGCGCTGCTCGCGCAGTTGCGGGGTGGGCTCGGCGTACACGTGGGCGAACAGGTCCATGGGGTCGAGCACCGGGTCCTGGTTCATGCGCTCGCGCAGGCCGGCGGCCATCGTCTCGGCGTCGTCGCGGACGGCACGGATGCCGTCCTCGTCGAGCAGGCCGCGCTCGGTCAGCTCGCGCTCCAGCAGCACGACCGGGTCGTGCGCCCGCCAGGTCTCGACCTCGTCGGCGGCGCGGTAGCGGGTCGCGTCGTCGGCGTTGGTGTGGGCGTCGATGCGGTACGTGATCGCCTCGACGAGGGTGGGGCCGCCGCCCTGGCGCGCTCGGTCCACGGCCTCGCCGAGGACCTCGTGCACCGCGGCCGCGTCGTTGCCGTCGACCAGGCGGCCCGGCATGCCGTACCCGACGGCCTTGTGGGCCAGGGAGGGCGCGGCGGTCTGCTTGGCCAGCGGGACGGAGATCGCGAAGCCGTTGTTCTGGACCAGGAAGACGACCGGGGCCTGCCAGACGGCGGCGAAGTTCAGGGCCTCGTGGAAGTCGCCCTCGCTGGTGCCGCCGTCGCCGACCATGGCGAGCGCGACCACGTCGTCGCCCTTGAGGCGGGCCGCGTGGGCCAGGCCGACGGCGTGCGGGAGCTGGGTGGCGAGCGGTGTGCACAAGGGCGCGACACGGTGCTCGTAGGGGTCGTAACCGGTGTGCCGGTCACCGCGCAGCAGGGTGAGGGCCTGCACCGGGTCCACCCCGCGCACGACGGCGGCCAGGGTGTCGCGGTAGCTGGGGAAGAGCCAGTCCCGCTCCTCGAGGGCGAGCGCGGCGGCGACCTCGCTCGCCTCCTGCCCGGTGGGCGCACAGCGCGAGTCACCTGACGACCTGACCCCCTACCGGGCGGCTCTGGAGCGCCTGTCCGCCGATCCGAACCAGCATCTGATGGTGGCG
>NZ_JBEOWS010000268.1:0-13852 GCF_040296125.1 Streptomyces sp. NPDC002265
GGGGCGCGGCGGGGGGGGCGGGCGCCCCGGGCCGCCCCCCCCCGGTACGGGAGGCCGTCACGGCGTGGGCGCGCCGGGAGTCGGCCCCCGCCGCCCGCCCGGTCGTCATCGTGGACCAGTTCGAGGAGGCCTTCACCCTCTGCGCCGACGAGACGGACCGGCGTATCTTCATCCGGCTCCTGCACGCCGCGTGCACGCCCCCCGACCCCACCGCACCCGGCGCGCCGGACGGCGGCCCGGACGCCCCGCCTCCCGTGCTCGTGGTCCTCGGCATCCGTGCCGACTTCTACGAACAGTGCCTCGGCTACCCCGAGCTGTCCGACGCGCTCCAGCACCGGCACATGGTGCTGGGCCCGCTGACCATCACGGAACTGCGCGAGGCGGTGACCGGACCGGCCAGGGCGGTGGGGCTGGAACTGGAACCGGGGCTCGCGGAACTGATCGTGCGGGAGGTGAGCGCCGACGGCCCCCGCGGGGCGCACGACGCGGGGGTGCTGCCGCTGCTGTCCCACGCGCTGCTCGCCACCTGGCAGCGGCGCAAGGCGGGGCGGCTGACGCTGGCCGGCTACCGCGCGGCGGGCGGCATCCAGGGGGCGGTGGCCGCGACCGCCGAACAGGCCTGGTCCGGCCTCGACCCGGCGGCCCGCACGGCCGCGCGCCTGCTGCTGCTCAGGCTGGTCCGCCTCGGCGAGGACACCCAGGCGACCCGCAGGCGCGGGACCCGGCGCCAGCTGGCGGAGGAGTCGACGGACCCCGGCAAGACGGAGGAGTCGCTGGAGGCGCTGGTGCGCGCCCGGCTGGTGACGCTCGACTCGGAGACCGTGGAGATCACCCACGAGGCGCTGCTGCACGCCTGGCCGCGGCTGCGCGACTGGATCGACGAGGACCGCAACGACCACCTGGTGCGCCAGCGGCTGGAGGAGGACGGCCGGTCCTGGGAGGGATCGGGCCGCGACCTCTCGCTGCTCTACCGCGGCTCCCGGCTGGAGCAGGCCCGTACCTGGGCGAAGACCGCCGGGGACACCTTCCTCACCCGCAGCGCGATGGAGTTCCTGGCCGCCTCGGTACGGCTGCGCAGGCGCACCGTGTGGCTCAGCCGCAGCGCGGTGTCGGCGCTGGTCGTCCTCGCGCTGCTGGCCGTGGGTTCGGCGGTGGTCGCCTGGCAGCAGCGCAACGACGCGGTGTTCGAGCAGGTGGTCGCCGAGGCCGACCGCGTCCAGTACACGGATCCGTCGCTGTCGGCCCAGCTCGACCTGGTGGCCCACCAGCTGCGGCCGGACGACGAGGGCGCGAACAACCGGCTGGTCTCGATCGTGAACGCACCGCTGGCCACCCCGCTCCTCGGCCACACCGGCGCCGTCTACCTCACCTCGTTCAGCCCGGACGGCCGGCTGCTGGCCACCGCCAGCTACGACCGGACCGTACGGCTGTGGGACGTGTCGGACCCGACCCGCCCGAAGCCGCTCGGCAAGCCGCTGACCGGGCCCACGAGTTGGGTGAGCAGCGCGGTCTTCAGCCCGGACGGCCGCACCCTCGCCGCCGCCGGGGACGACGGCACGGTCCGGCTGTGGGACATGGCCGACCCCGCCCGGCCCAGACCGCTCGGCAGGCCGGTCCAGGGCCACGGCGGCACGATCTACCTGCTCGCGTTCGCCCCCGACGGCCGCACCCTGGCCGCCGCCTGCGAGGACCACACCGTACGGCTGTGGAACACGGCCGACCCGGGCCGCCCGGAGGCGATCGGCGCGCTGCGCGGGGCGTCGGCCGCGGTGCGCTCCGTGGCGTTCAGCCCCGACGGGCGGACGCTGGCGGCCGGGGGCGACGACAACACGGTCCGGCTGTGGGACACGGCCGACCCGCGGCGGCCCGTGCGCGTCGGCGCGGCGCTGACCGGCCACACCGGCACGGTGCACTCGCTGGCCTTCAGCCCCGACGGGCGCACGCTCGCCGACGGCAGCGCGGACGACACCGTACGGCTGTGGAACGTGACCGACCCGGCCGCCGCCGGCCCGCTCGGCGCGCCGCTGGCCGGCCACACCGGACCGGTCTGGTCGGTGGCCTTCAGCCCGGACGGGACCATGCTCGCCGCGGCCAGCGCGGACAGCACGGCGAGCCTGTGGAACGTCAGCGACCCGGCCTACCCCTCGCAGGTCGGCGAGCCCCTCGCGGGCAGCAGCGGCGAGATGTACGCCCTGGGCTTCAGCCCGGACGGCCGCACCCTCGCCACCGGCAGCGGCGACAGCAAGGTCCGGCTGTGGTCGATCCCGACGTCCGACATGATCGGCCGGATCGGGGCGTTCCGGCCGGACGGCCGGGTGCTCGCCACCGCCGCGCGCGACCAGCGGGTGCGGCTGTGGAGCGTGCGCACGCCCGGCCGGCCGGTGCTGCTGGGCAAGCCGTTCACGCCCGAGGAGGGCGATGTGCGCTCCCTGGTGTTCTCCCCCGACGGCCGCACGCTGGCGGTGCTGACCGGAAGCCGGGCGATGCAGCTGTGGAACGTCGCCGACCCGGCCCGGCCGGTGCCCTACGCCCCGCCGGTGGCGCTGCGGACGCGGTACGCGGGCCCCGACACGCTGGCGTTCGGCCCGGACGGGCACACCCTCGCGACCGCCTACGACGACCGCACCGTACGGCTGTGGGACGCCACCGACCCGGCCCGGCTGCGGCCCCTGGGCACCCCGCTGACCGGCCACCGGGGATACGTGTACACCCTCGCGTTCAGCCCGGACGGGCGGACGCTGGCCAGCGGCGGCGCGGACGACACCGTACGGCTGTGGGACGTGACCGACCCGGCCGCCGCCGTCCCGCTCGGCGCGCCGCTCGCGGGGCATCTCGGCCCCGTCAACACGCTCGCCTTCAGCCCGGACGGGCACACGCTGGCCAGCGGCAGCGACGACGACACCGTACGGCTGTGGGACATCACCGATCCCGGCCGGGCCAGACGGCTGGGCTCCCCGCTCACCGGTCACACCGAGGCGGTCGTGTCGCTGACGTTCAGCGCGGACGGCCGCACCCTGGCGAGCGGCGGCAACGACAACACCGTCCGGCTCTGGAACATCGCCGACCCCTCCGACGCCACGCCCATCGGGCAGTCGCTGAGCCCCAACGCCAAGACGGGCAACTTCCTGTCGTTCGGGCCGGGCAGCCGGCTGCTCGGGGTGTCCAGCGGTGCCGACACCGTACGGCTGTGGAATCTGGACGCCGACGCGGCCATCCGGCACATCTGCTCGACCACGCGGGGGGTCCTGACCCCGGCGAAATGGCACGAATACCTGCCCCGGCTCTCCTACGACCCTCCGTGCGCGCCCTGACATCGCGGTGATCCCGATCACAGCACCCGGGGGCCCGAGCAGTCGCCCTCCGCCGAAGGAGCGGCCTTGTTAGGCTTGGCCATAGCCCGATCGCTGGTGCATCCCCCGTCGCCAGCGGTCGGGCGCTTGCGTGCCGGTGGACCCGGCCCGCGCCTTCCCCGCTCGTCCGGATTCCTGGAGAGGTGGTGAGTGCCGCGGTGAACCGGCGCGTCGTCATCGTCACCGCCGTCCATCCGCCCTCGGCCCGGTTCCTGCCGGAGGCCCACCGCTCGCTGTGCGCGCAGCGGCTGCCGCGGGGCTGGGACTGGCAGTGGGTGATCCAGGAGGACGGCCGCACCGACGCGGTCCGCCCTCACGTCCCCGACGACCCGCGGGTCTCCTTCGGCCAGGGCCGCCCCGGTGGCCCCGGCGTCGCCCGCACGATCGCCCTGGCCCGCGCGGACGGCGCGTACGTGAAGGTCCTGGACGCCGACGACCGGCTCACCGAGGGGGCCCTCGCCCGCGACCTGGCGGTCCTCGAAGCCGATCCCGGTATCGGCTGGACGACGTCCCGGGCCCTGGACGTGCTGCCCGACGGCTCGACGGCCGGTTTCCCCGGCGACCCCGACGACGGGCCCGTCGAGCGTGGCGCCGTGCTCGACTTCTGGAAGGCGAACGACTTCCGTGCCCCGGTCCATCCGGCGACGCTCTGTGTGCGCCGGGAACTGCTGCTCGCCCTCGGCGGCTGGATGGCACTGCCCGCGTCCGAGGACACGGGTCTGCTGCTGGCGCTGAACTCCGTGAGCCGGGGCTGGTTCTGCGCGCGGGCGGGGCTGCTGTACCGCAAGTGGGAGGGGCAGGCGACCGGCCAGGCGGCCCACACGGACCCGGCCGAACGGGCCGCCCGGATGGCGGTCGTGGAGGAGCGGGCGAGGGCGCTTGCCGGACTTCGGTGGGGGTATCCGGCCGCGGACTGACCTCCGCGCGAGCACCGGGCGGCGCGGTGCCGGATCACGGGCGCGGGCGTGGGTGCGGACTCGGGTGCGGGTGCGGGCGCGGACTCGGGTGCGGGCGCGGACTCGGGTACGGGCGCGGACTCGGGTGCGGGCACGGACTCGGGTACGGGTGCGGGTGCGGACTCGGGTACGGGTGCGGACTCGGGTGCGGGCACGGACTCGGGTGCGGGCACGGACTCGGGTGCGGGTGCGGGTGCGGGTGCGGGCGTGGGTGCGGACTCGGGTGCGGGCACGGCCGGCCGGGTCGGTCAGGGAAGCCTCTCCGCGTCCACCCGGGAGAAGATCAGGTCGCTCTCGGCGGTGACCGGGCCGCGCAGACGGACCGCGACGCCGGGGGTTCCGCCGAGCGCCGCGGGGTAGCTCTCGGCGGCGTAGTCGTTGGCCAGCCGGTAGACGTGGAAGCCCGCGTCGGTCATCGTCCTCAGCAGTTCCGCCGGGGAGTCGCCGAGCCGGGCCATCCGCTCGGGAGTCACCTCGACACAGATCTCCGCGTCGGGCCGGAGCCGGTCCAGCAGAGGGGCCAGGCCGCGCACGACGCTGCCCTCGGCGCCCTCGACGTCTATCTTGACGACCCGGGCGGCGGCGATCTCGGCCGGTTCGAGCAGTTCCGGCAGCGGGCGGGCCGCGATGTCGAAGGTCGACTCCGCCGGACCGTCGTACGGGACGATGCTGTTCGCCCCGGTGTTGGCGGAGCTGGCGAGGACGAAGGTCAGGGTCCGGTGGCCGTCCGAGACCGCCGCGTTGACCGCGCGGACGTTGCGGCAGCCGTTGAGCCGGCACTGCTGCGACAGCCGGCGGTGGAAGTCCGGGGAGGCCTCGATGGCCACCACCCGGCCTGTGTCACCGACGAGTTGTGAGGCCAGCACGCTGAACACCCCGACGTTGGCGCCGACGTCGACGAAGCAGTCGCCCGGCCGCAGCCGGCGCCGCAGCCAGCTCGTCAGGTGCGGCTCCCACACGCCGAAGAGATACAGGTAGCGCTGGATCAGGTCCCGGGTGTCGACCGCGAACCGGGCTCCGGAGCGGGTCTCGACGACGCGTCGGCGCGGGTGGTCGCGCAGATAGGGGTTGAGGTGGCGCGCGGCGAGCCGTCCCTTGCCCAGCGAGCCGGGGGCGTCCCGTACGTAGCGACGGCCGAGCGTGACCAGCAGCTCCGCGACCGGACCGCTCATCGGGCCGGCTCCTGCCCCGCCCCGACGACGAAGACCGTCATCCGTACTCCCGTCGCATCGTCCGGACCCCGGTGGCGCGGCCCGCGCCGCCGCCTGCCTGGTGCCTGCCCGTACGAGGACCCGGCGAACCGCCGGGCAGGCACTGGCCGGTCCCTAGTCGAAGGGAAGCTCCAGCATCCGGATGGCGTTGCCCCGCAGCAGCTTGTACGTCACCTCGTCCGACAGGCCCGCCACATGCTCCTGCGCCACCGCCTTGGTGTGCGGCCAGGTCGAGTCGACGTGCGGGTAGTCCGTCTCGAAGGTCGCGTTGTCCACGCCCACGGTCTCGATCGCCTCGATGCCGTGCCGGTCGCGGAAGAAGCAGCAGAAGATCTGCCGGTAGTAGTACGTCGAGGGCGGCTCCGGGATCAGGTCCTTGACCCCGCCCCAGGCCCGGTGCTCCTCCCACACGTCGTCGGCGCGCTCCAGGGCGTACGGGATCCATCCCATCTGCCCCTCGCTGTAGGCGAGCTTCAGCCGCGGGAACTTCACCAGCACGCCGGAGAAGAGGAAGTCCATCATCGAGGCCATGGCGTTGTTGAAGCTCAGCGAGGCCTGGACGGCGGGGGGCGCGTCGGGGGAGGCCGCCGGCATCTGCGACGACGAGCCGATGTGCATGTTGACGACCGTGCCGGTCTCCTCGCAGGCGGCGAAGAACGGGTCCCAGTAGCCGGAGTGGATCGAGGGGAGCCCGAGATAGGTGGGGATCTCGCTGAAGGTCACCGCCCGCACCCCGCGGGCCGCGTTGCGCCGGATCTCCGCGACGGCCAGGTCCACGTCCCACAGCGGGATCAGGCACAGCGGGATCAGGCGGCCGCCGCTGTCCCCGCACCACTCCTCGACCATCCAGTCGTTGTAGGCGCGGACGCAGGCGAGTCCGACCTCCTTGTCCCGGGCCTCGGCGAAGGTCTGACCGCAGAAGCGCGGGAAGGTCGGGAAGCACAGCGAGGCCTCGACGTGGTTGAGGTCCATGTCCGCCAGCCGGGCCTTGGGGTCCCAGCAGCCGCGTCGCATCTGCTCGCGGGTGATGCCGTCGAGGGTCATCTCGTCGCGCGAGAAGCCGACGGCCGCGATGATGCGCTTGTACGGGAAGATCTCGCCCTCGTACTCCCACCAGTCGGTCGGCTGGCCGTCCGGGTCGGTGGTGAAGCGGTACTTCCCGCCGACGTACGCCAGGTCTCCGATCCCGGCGGTGAAGGGCTTCGGCCCCTTGTCCCGGTACTTGCCCGGCAGCCAGGTCTCGAACATGTGCGCGGGCTCGATCACGTGGTCGTCCACGCTGATGACCCTGGGCAGTTCCGCGGTGCCGCCGTCCTTGCCGACCATGACCAACCCCTCACTGCCCCACCAACGAATCTGACGGTCCGTCAGTTCAAGTTAGGTGGTGCTCACCTCGACCGCAAGGGGCAGCCCGGCGGTTCCCTCCGGCCGCCCCCGCGGACGCCGTCAGGTGTTCCAGGTCTCGTCGTACGGGTCGTGCGGCACCGGCACCGGCTTCGCCGCGATGACCTCGATGAACGGGATCGGGCCGTTGTTGACGGGGTCCTTCACCCGCCGGGCGGTGTAGGTGCCGGTGATCTGGAGCCAGGTGTCCGGCTGGAGGACCGGCGGGATGTGGCCGGTCAGGCCGACCTTGACCGGCTGGGCGTCCGCGGCACAGCAGTTGAGGGCCATCCGGACCAGGTACGGGGTGCCGTCGTGGTCGAGGGCCACGAAGCCGGTGAGCTGGATCCGGCGGCCGGTGAGGGTGCGGCCGTGGTCGTAGGCCGCCCGGCCCGCGTAGTCGACCACGCTGAGGCGCAGCGGGCCGGTGGCGGGCAGCGGCGGATAGGCGAGCGGCTGCTGAAGGGCCGTACCCGTACGGGTCGCGGTGTAGGAGCCGAGGGCGGGCGGGGCGACCAGGATGAGGGCCAGCAGGGGAAGGACCAGGAGCCACGAGATCCGGGGCTCACGGTGCACGTGGCCGTGACCTTGGCCGTGACCTTGGCCGTGACCTTGGCCGTGACCTTGGCCGTGGCCTTGGCCGTGGCCGTGGCCGTGGCCGTGAGCGGCTTCGGCCGCGGAGGCCTCCTCCGGCGTTCCGGCCGCCACGGGCGCCTGCGCCGCCTCGGCAGTCCCGGCGGTCCCGGCGGTCACGACGGTCACAGCCGCCTTGGCCGTCACGGGCGCTTCCGCCGCCTCGGCGGTCGCGGCCGCCGTGGGGGTCTTCGGTGCCGTGGACGCCGTGGGTGCCTTCGGCGCCTGTGCCGCGCGGCGCTCGTACCACGCGGTCGCCAGCGCCGCCGCGATCAGGACCGCGCCCGAGGCCAGCAGCAGCGGCTGGAGGCCCGCCTTGACGTAGCGCAGATAGAGGTCGGTCTCCCCGGCGTGCAGCAGGGCCGCGCCGAGCAGGAACATGACGGCTGCCTGGGCAAGGCGGTTCACAGGAGCACCGTCCCGGTCAGGACCGCCACGGTGATCGCGAGGACGAACGTGGCGGGGGCGAAGCGCAGGGCGAAGGCCCGGCCGAAGGTGCCGGCCTGCATGGCGAACAGCTTCAGGTCGATCATCGGGCCGACGACCAGGAACGCGAGCCGGGCCGTCAGCGAGAACTGGGACAGCGAGGAGGCCACGAACGCGTCAGCCTCCGAGCAGATCGACAGCAGCACGGCCAGCACCGACAGGGCGAGGACCGCGAGCACCGGGTTGTCGGCCGCGGTCCGCAGCCAGCTCGCGGGCGCCACCGCCTTCAGGGTCGCCGCCGCCATCGCGCCCAGCACCAGGAACCCGCCCGCGTGCATCACGTCGTGCCGGACCGAACCCCAGAACGCCGCGCCCTTGCTCTCGCCGTCGTGCGGCGCGTGCGCGGGCAGCCGCAGCCAGTCGGTGCGGCCCAGGCGCTGCCACAGCCAGCCCATCGCACACGCCACCACCAGGCTCGCGACGAAGCGGGCCAGCACCATCTCGGGGTTGCGGGGGAAGGCCACGGCGGTCGCGGTCAGCACGATCGGGTTGATGGCCGGGGCGGAGAGGAGGAAGGCCAGGGCGGCGGCGGGGGTGACGCCCCGGCGCACCAGCGCGCCCGCCACCGGCACCGACGCGCACTCGCAGCCCGGCAGCACCGCACCCGCCATCCCCGCGACGGGCACCGCCAGCGCCGGGCGGCTCGGCAGGGCGCGGGCGAAGAAGGAGGGCGGCACGAAGACGGCGATGGCCGCCGACAGCAGGACGCCGAGGACCAGGAAGGGCAGGGCCTGGACGACCACCGCCACGAACACCGTCGTCCAGCTCTGCATCACCGGTGCGGACAGTGCCCGGCGCAGCGGGCCCTGGAACGACACCAGCACCAGCAGGAGCATCATCAGGACGAGGGTGGAGTCGGGCCGACGGCGCTCCGGCTGCGGCTCTCGGGGGCCGGCATCGGGGCCCGGGCCGACGTCGGCAGCGAGGCCGGCACCGTCGTCGGCTCCCGGCGGAGCCGTGTCGGTGATCGCCACGGGTCGGGCACCTCCGCTTTCCGCGTTCTCCGTGTATCCCCCTTTTACTACGCGGCCGCGGGGAGCGGTGTTCAGGTCCCGTCTGGAACCATCCGTCCCGGTGGGGCAGTCTTCTCCCTCGTGGCGAGCGTTCCGAATCAGGGTCTGCCGACGGATGTCGGCGCGCACATGGTGGTCTGCGGCGACGACGGACTCGCGCACCGGCTCGCCGCCGAGCTGCGCGGGGTGTACGAGGAGCAGGTCACGCTCGTCGTCCCGCCCGCGCAGCGCACGACCCGGGCGCCGGCGGTCGAGCGGGCCAGGGCGGTGTCGGCGGCGCTGCTCGACCGGGTGGTGAGCGCGGCGGTCGGCCGGGCCCCGGGCAACGGCGGCGGCAACGGCAACGGCGGCGGTAATGGCGGTGAATCCACCGGGCGCGAGCGGACGTTGACGGCGGACGAGCCGTCCGAGGTCGTGCTGGCCGAGGCCGGCGTGGCGCAGGCGGCCGCGCTGGCGCTGGTGTACGAGGACGACGAGACCAACATCCGCGCGGCCCTCACCGCCCGCCGGCTCAACCCCCGGCTGCGGCTCGTGCTGCGGCTGTACAACTGGCGGCTGGGGCAGCACATCGAGGAACTCCTCGACCAGACGGCCGCGTTGGCGGCCGCCGCCGACGGCACCGCGGGCCTGGGCGACGCCTCCACCACGGTGCTGTCCGACGCCGACACCGCGGCGCCCGCGCTGGTCGCCTCCGCGGTCGCCGGCACCACCAAGGTCGTACAGACGGAAGGGCTGTTGCTGCGCGCGGTGGACCGGCCGCCGCCGGGGCCCGGCCAGGCGGCCGATCCCGGGCTGGCCACGCTCGCCCTGCTGTCCCCGACGCTCAACGACCCGTCGGGCGCGGACGGTTCCGAGACCGGCGGAGAGAACGAACCCCAGCTGCTGCCCGACGCGGCAGCGGTCCGCGCCGCCTCCGGGCGCGGGACCGTCGTACTGGAACAGGTGTCGTACACCGTGCCGCCCGCGTCGGCGTCGGCCGGCCTCGGCAGGGGCGTCGTACCGCCGTTCACCTCGCTGTTCTCGCGCCAGCTGCGGCTGTCGCTGGCCGGGATCGCGGGCTGTGTGCTCGCGCTGGCGGTGGCCCTGTGGCTGGTGACCGGGATCCATCCGCTGGGCGCGCTGTATCTCACCCTGCTGGACCTCTTCGCCATCGACGACCCGGCGATCGGGGCGTCCACCGAGCGGCAGGTGCTGCAACTCCTGTCCGGGCTGGTCGGGTTGCTGCTGCTGCCGGTGCTGCTGGCGGCGGTGCTGGAGGCCCTCGGCACGTTCCGCAGCGCGTCCGCGCTGCGCAAGCCACCGCGTGGGATGAGCGGGCACGTGGTGCTTCTCGGACTCGGCAAGATCGGCACCCGGGTGCTGAAACGGCTGCGGGAACTGAACATCCCCGTGGTGTGCGTGGAGAGCGGACCGGAGGCCCGGGGGCTGGCGCTGGCCCGGCGCCTGCGGGTGCCGGTGGTGCTGGGGGACGTCACCCAGGAGGGCGTCCTGGAGGCCGCCAAGATCCATCGGGCGAACGCCCTGCTCGCGGTGACGAGTTCGGACACCACGAACCTGGAGGCGGTGCTGTACGCACGGGCCCTGCGGCCCGATCTGCGGGTGGTGCTGCGGCTGTACGACGACGACTTCTCGACCGCCGTGTTCCGCACCCTGCGGGCCGCGCATCCCCAGGCGCTCACCCGCAGCCGGAGCGTCTCGCATCTGGCGGCGCCCGCTTTCGCCGGGGCGATGCTGGGGCGGCAGATCCTGGGGGCGATCCCGGTGGAGCGGCGGGTGCTGCTGTTCGCGGCGGTGCGGGTGGGCGACCATCCGCAGCTGGCGGGGAAGACGGTGGCCGAGGCGTTCCGGGCGGGAGCCTGGCGGGTGCTGGCGCTGGACCCGACGGGGTCGTGCGTACCGGCGGGGTCCGAGCCGGCCGGCGGCGCCGGGCCGGCCTCGCAGACGGGTTCAAGACCTGTCGAGGCCGGGCAGGGTGAGTCGGGGCTGGTGTGGAACCTGCCCGACACCTATGTGCTGGGGGACGAGGACCGGGTGGTGCTGGCGGCGACGCGACGGGGGATGGCGGAGCTGCTGCGCCGGCGGACCCGCAGACAGGAAGGGCCGTAGGAGCACTCGCACCCGGCCGGGCGGCCACAGTCCCCGCACCCGGCCGGGCGGCCACGGTCCCCGCACGCACGGAAACGGGCGGCAACCGCTCCCCGCACCCGTTCCGCCCCGCCCGTTCCGCCCCGCCCGGTCCGCCCGCGCCCGGTCCGCCCCGCCCGTTCCGGGCCCCGGAGCAGTGCCCCGGAGCCCGGTCGGGCCGGACGGTCCCGTCCTCGTCCGCCGGACGGGACCAAATCCGCGCGGTCGTCAGCCGCCGAGGTGTCTCTCCGCGAACTCCAGTTCCAGCCGTACCTGCTTGATCCGCTCGTCCACGACCAGCGAGCCGTGGCCCGCGTCGTAGCGGTACACCTCGTGGACCGCGGCGCGGCTCTCCAGGCGCTTGACGTAGTTCTCGATCTGGCGGATCGGGCAGCGCGGGTCGTTGACGCCCGCCGAGATGTAGACCGGGGCCTTGACCCGGTCCACGTAGGTGAGCGGGGAGGACGCCTCGAAGCGGTCCGGGACCTCCTCCGGGGTGCCGCCCAGCAGGGTGCGGTCCATCGCCTTCAGGGCCTCCATCTCGTCGTGGTAGGCCGTGACGTAGTCGGCGACCGGGACCACGGCGATGCCCAGGGTCCAGGCGTCCGGCTGGACGCCGAGGCCCAGCAGGGTGAGGTAGCCGCCCCAGGAGCCGCCGGTGAGGATCAGCCGGGAGGGGTCGGCGAGGCCGGAGCCGATCGCCCAGTCCCGGACGGCGGCGATGTCCTCCAGCTCGATCAGGCCGACGCGGTGCTTCAGGGCGTCCGTCCAGGCCCGGCCGTAGCCGGTCGAGCCGCGGTAGTTGACCCGGACCACCGCGTACCCGTGGTCCACCCAGGCCGCCGGGGCCGCCGCGAAGGAGTCACTGTCGTGCCAGGTCGGGCCGCCGTGGATGTCGAAGACGGTGGGCAGCGGTCCGGTGGCGCCCGCGGGCTTCTGGATCAGGGCGTGGATACGGCCGCCCGGCCCCTCCACCCAGACGTCCTCGACCGGCACCGAGCCCGGGGACCTCAGGCCCGGCGGGTCCAGGACCACCCCGCCGCCCGTCGAGCGGACGGTGGACGGCTCGGCCGACGACGACCACAGGTACTCCACCGTGCCGTCCGGGCGGGCCGTCGCCCCGGAGACCGTGCCGGGCGGCGTGGGGATCCGCTCCGGTGCGCCGGTGGCGAGGTCGTAGCGGAAGAGTTCGCTGCGGGCCTCGAAGCCGTGCGCGATCAACAGCCCGCTGCCGTCCGGGTACCACTCGGCGCTCACGTCGCCCGGCAGGTCCAGCGCCAGGTCGGTCTGCTCGCCCGTCGCCACGTCCCACACCAGCGGCTCCCAGCGGCCGCGCCGCTGGTGGCCGATGAGCAGCCGGGTGTCGCCGTCGACCGGGGCGAAGCCGAGCACCTCCAGGCCCAGCTCCCGGGTGCCGCCCTCGGTGTCGTCCAGCTCGGCGACCGCGGTGCCGTCGGGGCGCAGCACGCGCAGCGCCGAGTGCATCGCGTCGCCGTGCTCGGTGTGCTCGATGGCGATCAGCGAGCCGTCGTGCGAGAGGTCGCCGACGCCCGCCGACTCGCGGTGCCGGTAGATCTCCACCGGGGACTCGCCCACCCGGGCGAGGTGCAGGGTCGTACCGTCGTCGTCCGTGGAGCGGCCGACGACGGCCGTGCGGCCGTCCCTGCCCAGGGCCAGGCCCGCCGGGTACGACGCGTCCAGGCCGGGCGCGGCGAGCTCGTCCTCGCCCCCTGCGAAGGGCTGGCGGCGCCAGACGCCGAACTCGTCGCCGTCCTTGTCGTCGAACCACCAGATCCAGGCGCCGTCCGGGGAGAGCACGCCGTCGGTCGTACCGTTCGGCCGGTCCGTCACCTGCCGCTGCTCGTCCGTCGAACGGTCCCAGGCGTACAGCTCGTACGTCCCGGTCGCGTTCGACACGAACAGGGAGCGGTGCGGTGCGTCCTCCGCCCAGTCGGGCAGCGACACCCGCGGCGCCCGGAAGCGCTTCTCCCAGTCCGGCATCTCCTCGCGCTGTACCTGCTGATCCGGCGAGACGGACCCGTTGCTCTCAGTCATGGCCCCATACTGCCCGTCCCGCGCGCCGATCCACCGGCCAGGTCCCCAGGCTGTGGACAACTTCAGGCAGTCCCTTACCGTTCCGCGCTCCTTCTCTTACCTTTCCTCCGCGGGGCGGGCCTCCGCCGGGTGGGCCGGCCGCCGCCCCGCCGACCGGCCGCGCACGGGCGCCCCGTACCGTGGTCGGTGTGTACCGGTTCCTGCTGACGCCCCGCTGGTGGGGGATCAACTTCTTCGTCCTGCTGGCCATCCCCTTCTGCGTCTTCATGGGGTCCTGGCAGCTGAGCCGGTTCGAGTCCCGGGTGGCCGACCACCGCGAGGCGGGCGAGCAGGCCACGGCCGACCGTACGAAGGCGGCCCGGCCGCTGGCCGAGCTGCTGCCCGTGGACAAGGAGACGTCCGGCGACCAGGTCACCGCGACCGGCCGGTACGGCAAGCAGCTGCTCGTCCCCGACCGTGAGCTGGCCGGCCGCGAGGGCTTCTACGTGCTGACGCTGTTGCGTACCGACGGCGGCAGGACCCTGCCCGTCGTCCGCGGCTGGCTGCCCGGCAGCGCCGACCCGGCGAAGGCCCCGGCCCCGCCGGCCGGCGAGGTCACCGTCACCGGCGCGCTCCAGGCCTCGGAGACCCCCGGGGACAAC
>NZ_JBEOWS010000269.1:0-13826 GCF_040296125.1 Streptomyces sp. NPDC002265
GCCGTGGCCTTCGCGTCACCCCGTCCCGCTCGTGCCGGGACGGGCCCTCATCCCCAAGTCGCCGAGTAGTAGCGCTGATAGGCCTTGCGGTCCTGCTCCGCGCGGATGTACCGGGTCGCGACCAGCGCGATCAGACTCACCGCGATCACCAGCAGGCCGGGGCCGAGGTTGTCCGGGTCCGTGAGCACCGACAGCAGCGTCGAGTCCGTCGCGGCGCCCGCCACCGGAGCCGTCGAGCCCGGCAGGGCGGCGCCGGGAGCGATCGCACTGTGCGTGGCCGAGCCGGACGGGGCCGAGGAGGCGGCCGACGGGGACGTGCCCCCCTGGCCCGCGGCCTGCTTCGACACGATCAGCTGCACCCTCAGCCCCGACAGCGCCCTGGTCACCGGCTGGAAGAACGTGGTGCCGCCGGTCGTGCAGTCCCCGCTGCCGCCCGAGGTCACACCGAGAGCGATCCCCTCGGAGAACAACGGCCCGCCGCTGTCGCCCGGTTCGGCGCACACGTTCGTCTCGATCAGGCCCGTGACCGTGCCCTCGGGGTAGTTGACCGTCGCGTTCAGCGAGGTCACCGTTCCGTCGTGCAACCCGCTGGTGCTGCCGCTGCGGAACACCCGCTGCCCGACGGTCGGATCGGCCGCGCCCGTGATCCGCACCCCGTTGCCGTTGCCGATGGCCACGATGTCGGCACCGTCGCCCGCCCGGCCGCTCGCGTACTGCACCAGCGAGAAGTCGGCGCCGGGGAACGAACTGTCCACCGTCCTGCCGATCTGCTGGGTGGCCTGGTTGTCGGCGAACCACAGCGAACCGCTGGGCCCGCAGTGCCCGGCCGTCAGGATGAAGTCGCTCTGCCCGTTGGTCACGTTGAAGCCCGCCGAACAGCGGCCCCCGGTCGACAGGATCGGCTGGGCGCCGTTGAGCCGCGTGGTGAACGCGCCACCGGTGCGCTCCATCCGGACGAAACTGCCGATCCTGCCCGCCACTTGGGTCATCGCCGACCAGTCGGAAGCGGAGACCGTGCGGTCGGCCAGCACCACGACCTGGTTCGTGCGAGGGTCCACCGACCAGGCCGTGCCGGCCACCCGGGGCGCCGAACGCAGCGCCGTCGTGGCCGACTTCAGCTCGTTCATGCTGTGCCCGACCATCTTGGCCTCGGCACCCGCCTTGCGGACCTCGGCCGCCGCGGCCTCGTCGGTGACCGCCACGACCGGCTTGCCGTCGGCGCCGATCCAGCTGCCCGCCGTACGGGCGGTGCCCAGCCGCGACACGAGCTGCGCCCCGGTGTCCGCGACGGACTGCGCGGAGCTGCGCGGGACGGCGGACGCGGCCGGCTTCTCGCTCGCCATGGCCTGCGTCACCATCACCCCTCCCAGGAGGAGTCCGCCGACGGCCGTCAGTTGTGTCGCCCGCCGGACGACCCGTCGTCGTGCGTGCCTCATGCATGGCTCCCGAACCCCGAACGCGCGGTGGTCACACCGCGGGGCCCTCCGGTCGTCGAGCGCCCTGACTCCCATACGTACGCCGACCGGCGGGTGTTCACCGCGCGCAAGATCGGAACCGAACGCCCGGCTGCCGGGCGCGCCCCCCGGACGCATCGTTCCGGCACACCGTCCAGCGCCCTATCTTGTGCCCCATGACACGCATCCCGCACGTCACGCCCGCCGAGCCGAACCCCCTGCGCGCACTCACCCTCGACCGCCTGCGACGTCGGACCAGCATGAAGTGGCGCACCTACCCGCAGGACGTGCTGCCGCTGTGGGTGGCCGAGATGGACGTACCGCTCGCCGAACCGGTCGTACGCGCCGTCACCGACGCCATGGAGCTGGGCGACACCGGCTACCCCGCGGGCACCGCCTACGCCGAGGCGCTCTCCGCCTTCGCCGCCGCGCGATGGGGCTGGAACGGACTCGAGGTGGCGCGCACCGCGATCGTGCCGGACGTGATGCTGGGCGTGGTGGAGATGCTGCGGCTGGTGACCGGACCGGGTGACTCCGTCGTCGTCAACCCGCCCGTCTATCCGCCGTTCTTCCAGTTCGTCGGGCACATGGACCGGCGGCTGTGCGAGGCTCCGCTCGGCCCGGACCTGCGGCTGGACCTCGGCGCGCTGGAGGAGGCCTTCCGGCGGGCCGTGGCAGGCAACAGACCCGCCGCCTATCTGCTGTGCAGCCCGCACAACCCGACCGGCACGGTGCACACCGCCGCCGAGCTCACCGCGGTGGCCGCGCTCGCCGCACGGTACGGGGTGCGCGTGGTCGCCGACGAGATCCACGCCCCGCTGGTCGTCGAGGGCGTGGACTTCGTGCCGTATCTGAGCGTGCCGGGCGGGGAGAACGGTCTGTCGCTGATGTCGGCCTCCAAGGGCTGGAACCTCGCCGGGCTCAAGGCCGCCCTGGCCGTGGCGGGCCCCGCGGCCGCGGCCGACCTGGCCCGGCTGCCCGAGGAGGTGAGCCACGGCCCGAGCCATGTCGGCGTCCTCGCCCACACCGCCGCCCTGCGCGAGGGCACCGGCTGGCTGGACGCCCTGCTGGCCGGCCTCGACGACAACCGGCGCCTGCTCGCCGCACTCCTCGCCGAGCAGCTGCCCGCGATCGGGTACCGGCCGAGCGAGGCCACCTACCTCGCCTGGCTCGACTGCCGGGCGTTCGGCCTGCGCGACGATCCGGCGGAGGTCTTCCTGGAGCGCGGCCGGGTGGCCCTCAACTCCGGTACGGACTTCGGCACGGGCGGCACCGGCCACGTACGGCTGAACCTCGCGACCTCGCCCGAGGTGATCACGGAAGCCGTGCGCAGGATGGCGAAGGCCGTGACCTGACCGCCCGTGGCGCGGGTCCGTCGGTCCGCCGCGGCGGTGGCACGGGCGGCTGCTTAGACTGCGCGGCATGGACGAGACGTCGGTGGCCCGGCTCGGTGCGGGCAAGTATCTGCTGATCACCAGTTACCGCAAGAACGGCACCGGTGTGCCGACCCCGGTGTGGGTGGTGCGGGACGGCGAGGACGCCCTGGGCGCCTGGACGGTCGTCGACTCCTGGAAGGTGAGGCGGATCCGGGCCCGCGCCGACGTCCTCGTCGGCCCGTGCGACGTGCGGGGCAACCCGACCGGTGACCCGGTCCCCGCCACCGCCGAGATCTGCGACGCCGCGACCACCGCCCGCTACCGGGACCTCATCGCCCGCAAGTACGGCATCCTCGGCCGGCTCACCCTCCTCGGCAGCCGCCTGCGGCGCGGGCCGGAGGGCACGGTCGGGATCCGGATCACCTTCCCCGGCTGAACCGGGAGCGGGCCGGCGGCACGACACGGCCGGCCCGCACCGGACGGGCCCTAGGGCGCGTCCAGCACCGTGCCGGTCAGCACCGGCCCGTCGCCCGGCTCACCGGAGTCGTCGGTCCACTGGAACCGCACCGACTCCTCGGGCTCGGCCACCTGGTCGCGCACGGTGGGCAGGCTCAGTTCCGCCTGGGTCCGGCCCGCGGGGACGGCCACCCAGAGGTACAGATGGTCCACCGCGGACAGTGGGCGCTCCGGGTCTGCGGACGCGCCGGTCATGTCCGCGAGCCAGGCCGGGTCGACGTCCTTGGTGGACAGTTCGGCGCCGCCGGACACCGGCCGTACCACGAAGGCGGCGTACGTGTCCGTGTCGGCGGGCTCCGACAGGGACAGGCGCCAGCGCAGCGGCTGACCCTCGGCCACCCGGTCCGCGACCGGCGTCGCCGACATCTTCGGCATCGGGTCGTCGTTGCGCACCAGGATGCCGCCGTGGGGCGTGCCGACCACCGCGCCCCGGACGGCCTTCACGAACACGTCGTGCGAGACGTCGTAGGAGAAGCGGGTGTTGCCCTGTACCCGCACCCGTACGTCGATGCCGTGTCCGCCCGGCCGGACCGTCACCAGCCGGTCCTTCGCCTTCCCGGTGACGGGGTCGACGACGTAGACCCGCACCTGGCCGCTGCCGTGACCCGACACCCGCACCGGCACCCGGTAGGTGCGCACGCCGGAGTCGCCCTCCCGCACGGTGGTGGTGCCGAGGTCGACGCGCGGCAGCGCGGACGCGCGCACGGCCGGGGTGCCCGGCCGCCAGGCCCAGGCGTCCATCAGCCAGGCCCGGCCCGACCGGGTCCGCGGGGTGAGACCGAGGGACTGCACCCGGCGCAGGTCGAGACCGGCGCGGGCGGCGGCCGTGAGCGGGACCCGTATCTCACGGGCCCAGTACGAGGAGGTCCGCTCCGTGCCCGGCAGACCGTCGACGCCGACCTGGCCGAGCGTGGCACGCCGGCCGGCGGTGTCGGTGACGGAGACGTCCAGCCGGGTGCCGTGGGTGCCGGGCGGCACGATCACCCGCAGCGTCAGCGCCTTCGCGCCGCTCAGCGAGACCGGCTTCGCGGGGCGTACCCGCGCCGTGTGGCCGGCCGAGGACCAGTGCAGGGCCACGGCCCTGCGGCCCTTCTCCGGGTCGACGAACCAGGGGACGAAGTGCGGCGAGGAGCCCTTCGTGGCCGAGCCGAGACAGGCCGCGGCCGGGTCGGGATCCACCGCCGAGCACAGCTTCGCGCCGGACACCGTCACCGCGCCGTCCGGCAGGAACCCCGCGCCCCGGTTCCCGCCCACCGCGTGGGTCAGCACCCGGGCGGGATCCGCCGAGGGGGCCCGCCGTCCCGTGCCGTCGAGCAGCCGGCGCGCGCGGTCGTCACCGGCGACGAACAGCCGGGCCGCGGTGGCGATGTAGGTGGCGCCGGCCCGGTGCTGCTGGTCGGCGGTCAGCCGGGTCGGGGCGTTCTTCGAGCACACCGGGTCCGGCTGTTCGGGGTCGTCCCAGAAGTCGTCCTCGGCGGGTGCCGCGGCCTGCCCCGGGGTCCACTCGCTGTTGAAGAAGTTGTGGTCGGCGCCGACCACGTAGACGGCGCTGTGCAGCGCGGCGTCCCGGCCGACACCGCGGGTGCCGTCGACGTACACCTCGCCCTGGAGGTCGGAGACGTCACCGTCGCAGCCCGGCAGGATGGTCGCCGAGGGCACGTCGGCCACCGGGTTCTGTCCGAAGACCGTCGGTCCGATCAGCACGGTGCCGCGGATGTGCCAGCGCACCGGTCCGCGATAGCCGTCCTGGGCGGCGGGCGGGGGGTAGAGACTGTCCATCGCGGCGCGGTTGACGCCTTCGCCGCCGCGCGAGTGACCGACGAGCAGGACCCGGGACAGGTCGGCCCGCGGTGCCCGGCGCACCACCGAGGGAGCGCCGGCCGGGTGGGCGGCCCAGCCGGCCCAGCGGGCCAGGTGCTGCCGGACCAGCGACGAACGGGCCTGCGCGCCGCCGTCGTCGGCGGCGAAGTCCTGGCCGTTGATGCCGTTCGCGGACACCGACACCGTCACATAGCCCTGGGACGCGAGGAGTTTCTGGTCGCGCAGATAGCCGCGGTAGCTCGGGATCGGCTTGGCGCCGGCGCGGCAGGGCCAGTCGCCGGTCGCGTCGGTCCCGGCGTAGCAGGTGGCGTGGCGGCCGTGCAGGAACAGCGCCAGCGGGCGCTTGCCGGCGGCACCCTTCGGTGCCACCACCACGGCGCGCATCTCGACCGGTGCGGCGAACCCGGGCAGTCGCACCGGGGCGAGGTCGTACTCGCCGGTGAGCGTGCGGTACGGCCCCGCCTTGCCGGGGTCGACCGAGCCCGCGGGCAGTGGGGCGGGCGGCTGCGCGGCGGCGACGGAGGGTATCCCGCCGGTGCCGTCACCGGGCGCGGTGGACGTGCCGGACGCGTCCAACCGGCGCCCACCGGCCTGCACTTGAAGGTCCGTCAGACCGGTGACGGGGGCACCGGCCAGGTCCAGCCGGAACGTCCTGCCGTCGCGGTCGGCGGACGGCACGCCGAGCAGTCTGCCCGCGGCGTGGAACTCGATACGCGCGTCCCCCATGGGCACGGGCACGGACGACCGCCAGACCAGGGCGCGCCCGTCACCCGCCCCGGTGACCCGCCAGCCCGGTGGCAGCGCGTCGTCGGACACGGCCGCCGACGGCCGGCTCTCGTGGGTCGGTCGGGCCTGCGCCAGTCCTGGTGATCCTGCCAGTGCCGCGAGCACTGCCACGGCGGCGATAGCGGTTCGCCGGGCACGGAACAATGTTCCCCTCCTCCAGCCTCGTGCGCGGGCGCCCCGTCCGTAACGGGGGCCTCTCGCCTACCGAAGGAGGGCAAAGAGAATCTGTGGGTTGCCTGTGTTGTGCGATCCGATGCGGCAACGGAGCGGGAACCGGCCATTCATGACCGTTTCGCAGGAGCCCCTCAGTGCCAGGCCCGGAAGGTCAGTGCCAGGCCCGGAAGGGCTCGTCGAGCAGCTGGAAGACGGGCTCGCCCCGGACCGGGTCCTTGGCCGTGGACAGCCGTACGCGGTCGCCGCTGTGGATGCCGATGAGCGGTCCCATCACCCGGCCCCGGACGACGAAGCCCTCGGCCATCTCGATGAGCGACACATTGCGCGCGGCGGGGGTGTTGCGGTGCACCACCGTGGCGTGGCGCACGGTGCCCGTGCCCTCGCTGCGTTCGGTGCGCAGGTCGCCGCCCTGGCACGCCGGACACAGCAGCCGGTGGTACATCGCGGTGCCGCACCAGGTGCAGCGCTGGTAGAGGATCGTCTCGGTGTTCGCGGCCGCCGGTTCGAGCACGCCCGTGGCGGAGCCGGTTCCCTGCTGAACTGCGCTTCCTGAGTGGTGGTACACGCTGTCAACTCCCTGCGCCGGGCCGGAAACCGCGTGCCCGGAACGCCCGGGCACGCCCGTGCGCGGTTCGGTCGTGCCACCGCGCACGGCCACAGCGTATGGCACTGAGTGTCACTCGTAAAGGCACTCGGTACCCCAAAATTGCGGGGGAGTCAGTCGCGGGCCAGCGTGGTCTCGATCTCCTGCACCACGCGCCACAGGGGTGCCCCGCGCCGGGAGACGACCACGACGACGTCCTCCTGGTCCGCGGCCGGGAGCCCGGCGGCCGGCCCCGACGGCCGGGCGAAGGTCTCCTGGACATGGCCGAGGGCGTGGTCCACCGCGGCCCCGGCGTCGTCCTTCCCGTCCGAACGCAGCCAGGAGCGCAGCGCGTTGTTGTGCGCCGCGACCACGGCGGCCGCGATCACGTCGGCCCGCAGGGTGCCGTCCGGCCGGCCGGCGAAGCGGGCGCGCAGGTACGCGGCCAGGGCGCGTTCGTAGCGCCACACCACCGACAGTTCGTACGCCCGCAGCCCCGGCACCTGCTTGGTGAGGCGGTAGCGCTGCACGGAGAACGCCGGGTTCTCGGCGTACATCCGCAGCACGAGCCGGGCCGCGTCGCAGACCCGCCGCACGGGTTCGTCCTCGTCGCCGCTCGCGGCCAGGAAGGCCGTCATGTCGGCCAGGCAGCGCTCGTGGTCGGGGAAGACCACGTCCTCCTTGGAGGGGAAGTAGCGGAAGAACGACCGCCGGCCCACCCCGGCCAGCGCCACGATGTCGTCGACCGTCGTCTGTTCGTAGCCGCGCTCCAGGAACAACTGGAAGGCCGCCGCGACCAGGGCGTCCCGCATGGGCGGCTTCGCGGCCGCCTCCTCCGCCTTGTCACTGGAGCTCATGGAGGGGAACGTAGCACCTGGCCCACCAGGATGGCACTCAGTTCCCTCTCGTGGGGGAACTGAGTGTCCCCCGTGAAGACTCCGCGACCCTGGGCGTAACCTGCCTGCACCGCAGGACACCCGCCGCACCCCAGTACACCTGCTGCACCGCAGGACACCCCCTGCACCGCAGTGCACCCGCTCCCGAGGAGATCCCGGCATGCCCGCCGCCCGCCCCCGCGTCCTCTATGTCACCGATCTGGCGTACCCGGCCCGCGGGCGCCGCTACTGCGACGAGGACATCCTCCTCACCGCGCGGCTGCGCGCGGACTTCGACCTGGCCCTGTGCCATCCGCGGGACGCCGCCGCCCTGATGGACGCCTTCGACGCCGTCGTGGTCCGCAACAGCGGCCCGGTCCTGGCGTACCAGGAGCAGTACGACGCCTTCCGCGAGGGGGCGCTGCGCAGCGGCACCCGGGTCTACAACCCGCTCACCGGCAGCGCGGACATGGCCGGCAAGCAGTACCTCCTCGACCTGAGCGCCGCGGGCCTGCCGGTGATCCCCACCGTCGACCGCCCGGCCGACCTGGGGCGGCTGCCCGAGGCCGGGCACTACATCGTCAAGCCCAAGCTCGGCGCCGACTCCATAGGCCTGCGCACGGTCACCGCCGAGGAGCTGCCCGGCCTCGCCGACGGCACGGTCCTGGTCCAGCCGCGGATCGACTTCACGTACGAGGTCTCCTTCTACTTCGTCGACCACGACTTCCAGTACGCCCTGTACGCCCCGGACCCCGACCGGCGCTGGGAGCTGCGGCCGTACGAACCCACCGCCGAAGATCTGGAGTTCGCCCACCGCTTCATCGCCTGGAACACCCTCGACGCCGGCATCCAGCGCGTCGACGCCTGCCGCGCCCCCGACGGCAGCCTGCTGCTGGTCGAGCTGGAGGACCTCAACCCCTACCTCTCCCTCGACGCCCTCGACGAGGCACGGCGGGAGGCCTTCGTGGCCGCGATGGCGCGATCCCTGCACCGCTTCCTCGCGGGCTGAACCCGGGCACCGGCGCGCTCGTATCACTCCCCGGGGGCCCCGAGGTACCGAAGGAGAGCAGCGTGCCGACACCGCCCGAGCCCGGGGAGCCGTACGACCGCCCGGTCCTCGAACCGATCCGGGTCCTGCGCCCCCGCCGCACCGACGCGCTCGCCGAGCTGTTCCGCGAGATGACGCAGGACACCGCCTACGAGTCCGTGCCGGTGCGGGACGCCCCGGCCACGGCCGAGGCGGACACCCAGGAACTGCCGCCCTTCGACCATCGTCCGGCCTCGAAGGACGCCGGTCCGGGGCGGTACGGCACCGATCCGGGCGGGGGTGCCGAGCGGTTCGGCACCGGACCGGGCGGGGGTGCCGAGCGGTTCGGCACCGGACCCGGCTGGGGTGCGGGACAGCGTCGGGCCGCCATCGCCCTGGGCGTCTGCGCGGCGGCCCTCGTCGGCTTCGCCGGCGCCCTCCTGCTGCCCCGCATGAACGACGCCACCGCGGCCACGCCCGCCCCGGCCGCTTCCGCTCCGGCCGCAGCGGCGCCCGCCGACCCCGACGGCGCCGGCACCCTGCGCGAGGGCGACTCCGGCCCCGAGGTGACCGACCTCCAGCAGCGCCTGCTGCGCATTCCGAACGTGTACGACCACGGAGCCACCGACGGCCGCTACGGCGCCGACCTCACCGCGGCGGTGGCCCGCTTCCAGCTCTGGTACGGCATCCGGGGCGACGAGTCCGGTGTCTACGGCGACGACACCCGCCGCGATTTGGAGGCGCGGACGAGCGGCGGCTGACGGCCGGAGAATCGAACGCCGGGCAATAGCTGAGAAAAACGTCGTGATCGGGGTGCGGGGGCGGGCTCACGATGATCTCGGGGGCCGACGCGACGGGGCGGCCGGCCCGCCTCGAACGAAAGCCGTTGCGATGACCGGCTCCCGCATTCCGGGCCTGCTGCTGCCCGCCGTCTTCCTGCTCGCCCTCGCCGTGGGCGCGTTCTGGTACTGGAGGCACCGCGACGACGACTGATCGTCCGGCCGGTGCGGTCAGCGGGCGGACGCGCCGTGCTCCACGAGCGCCTCGGTGACCACCCGGACGCTGCGTGCGATGTGCTGGAGCTGCATGACCTCGGCCGCGTACAGCTTGATCGTGTGCTCGATGACCGACTCGGGCAGGCCCAGCCGCGGCAGATCGGCGCGCGCGGTCTGGAGCGCGGTGCGGGCGACCCGGATCTCCTGCTGGACCTGGATCATCGCGTGCCGGGCCAGGAGCACGGGGTGGCGCAGCAGCACCGGGTAGCTCGCGTAGCGGGCCGGAACGAGGTCCCGCAGCCACTTGGCCGCCGAGCGTTCCCAGTCGTAGCTGCCGGGCGTCTTGACCTGGCAGGGCCAGTCCGGGCTGATGCGCGTCGTCGTGAGAGCCATGATCATCGCTTCCGGGTGTGCGGCGTCGGGACGGGTGGTCCGACGAGGTGGGGCGGCTCCGGTCCAGGGGACGACCGGAGCCGCCACGGGCGCGCGCAGGCGACGCCCGACCGCGCCCCGGCGCCGACGTGGGTAGGGACGGCGGGCTCGGGGCGGGTGCGGCCGTGAGCAGTATTTATATATGCCGTCCGCTTTGCAAGGTGCATGAAAACATTCATGCGCGATCTGTTCTGAATGATCCGTGTGTGACGCCGTTTGGCCGCGGTGGACGTTCTGCCGTGCCGGGCCGCCGTCACTCCCGCAGGAAGAACTGGTGCTGCTCGGAGATCTGTTCGTACTCCTCCAGCCGCGCCTGGGTCCGTTCGGGCCCGGCGTCCGTCATCGCCTGGAGCAGCGCGGCGGCCAGCACGCCCGGTGCCGCGTAGGAGTCGAAGACCAGCCGGGAGCCGGTGCCGGTGGCGAAGGTGACGTCGGCCTCGTCGGCCAGCGCCCCCAGCGCCAGATCGGTGATCAGCACGACCTTCAGCCCCGCGCCCCGCGCGACCCGCAGCGCGGCCAGGGTCTCCTGCGCGTGCCGGGGCATCGAGAAGGCCAGCACCCAGGTGCCGCCCGCCGCACGGGACTGGAGCAGCGCGTCGTAGGCGACACTGCCGCCCAGGGTCACCAGCCGCACGTCCGGATGGACACGGCGTGCCGCGTACGCGAAGTACTCGGCCAGCGACACCGAGATGCGCAGCCCGAGCACCGTCAACGGTGACGACTCCGACAGTTCGCGGCCGATCTCGATGACCCGGTCGGGATCCGCGAAGTCGCGCCGCAGGTTCTCCAGGTTCTCGATCTCGGCGTCCACCGCCGCCTGGAGCTCGTTGCCCCGGTTCACCTCGTCCGCCGCGGAACCCCCGGCCAGGGTGCCCAGCGCGATCGCCTGGAGCTTCTCGCGCAGCGCGGGGTAGCCGCTGAAGCCCACCGCGGCCGCGAACCGCGTCACCGAGGGCTGGCTCACGCCCACCCGGTCGGCGAGGTCGGTGATCGACAGGAAGGCGGCCTCGGTGATGTGCTCGATCAGGTACTGCGCGATGCGCCGTTGCCCGGGAGACAGATGGGGCCCGTCGAAGAGCTCCCTGAGCCGGGAGGTGGGGGAGACCTCCGCCTGAGGGTCGGTCTTCCCCGACGTGATCGCCGATGCCTGTGCGCGCGCCTGCTGCAACGAGGGGGCCGGCGCGTCTTCTTTGTCTCCCACAGAGACTCAACATAGCTCACCCACCGCGGTGACCAGGGATTGTGGAGCAGGCTCGGGGGCTCAGCACACCGGTGCGGATATCCGGGCGCACCCCGGGCACCCGACGCCGAGGAACACCGACCCCGAGCAGGCAGGTGAACACACATGGGTGCGCTCAGCGCATGGGAACTGACTCTGGAACACCACTGGGAGGCCCTGTGGGCCCGCGTCGTCGGCAAGGAGCCGGTCGAGCTGCTCGCCGCGCTGCGCCGGGAGTGCGACGACCACGCCGTGGTGTGCAGCGAACGCCTCGTCGTGGTCCCCAACGCCTACGACGTCGAGCTGGACGCCGCCGTCCACGACGAACTGACGCGCCGGGACAGCCACGTGGGCCAGGCCCTGACCGACAGCCTGGCCCGGCACGCGGACCGCGAGGGCTACGTGTGGGCAGGGCCGCTCACGGTCCGTGTCGTGCGGTCCTCGCACCTGCCCAACGGCCGCTACCGGGTGGCCGGCCGGGCGACGGCCCACGTCGGCGCGGAGGCCGTCGCCGAGCAACCCCGGGACCGTCAGCGCCGGTAGATCGTGATCGAGTGACCGACCTCGTCGATCTCGTGGCTGCCGTGGATCAGCGCGGCCAGCCGGCCCGTCGCCTTGGCCACGGCCGAGTCGGACACGACCAGCAGCCCGTGCACGTCGGCGGCGGGCCGCCTGCGCGGATCGGCCGCGTGGATGCCGTAGTACGACGGCACCCCGCTGCCCTTGTACACCAGCCAGACCCGCTTGCCCGGGTAGTGATCGCGCAACCGGTCGGCCAGCGCGCCCAGGTCCTGGCCCCAGTCCACGTTGGAGTCGTGCAGCCGCAGATGGGTCTTGGCGGGCCCGCCGAACGCCTCGTTGGAGTAGGGCAGGTAGTACGGGAACGTGCGCATCGAGCTGACCGCCACGAACAGCACGAGCGTCCATGTCACCACCGGCGTCCACCGCAGGCGTACCGCCAGCGCGCAGCCCGCCGCCACCGCCAGGAACACCGGCATGAACAGCGCGTAGCGGGTGCCGAAGTCCCGCGACCCCAGCATGGCCGCGGCCAGCAGCGCGGCCGTCGGCGCGAGCAGATAGGGCGCGGCGGGCCGCAGCCGTCGTACCGTCACCAGCGCGAGCGCGCCCGCCGCCCACAGGGCCAGCATGCCCAGCGGCGTCTTCACCAGCAGCGCGGCGGGCAGGTAGTACCAGAGCGAGCCGGAGTACAGCCGCCCGAACAGGAAGCCCTGCCAGGGGGCGTTCTCGAAGGCGAACTGGATGCGCATCCCGTCCCGGTAGGCGTCCGGGAAAGGCATCAGGCGCACCAGGAGGCCGTGCAGTCCGTGCGCGGCGGGGACGGGCTGCTCGGGCGTCCACCGCAGCCGCGGATCGACCGCCAGATACGTCGCCCACACGACGGCGACGGCCGTCAGCGCCACCACGGTCATGCCCGCGACGGCTCCGATGAGCGCGCCGCGCCGGTCCGCGCCGAGCCGCGACAGCACGCCACGCCGGGCCGGGGGAGCGGCGGGGGCCGCGGGCGGTACGTCCACCCGGCGGCCGTGCCACACCCACACGGACCCGGCCGCCAGGGCCATCAGCACCGGAACCGCGGGCAGCGCGGACATCTTCGTGGCCAGCGCCGCGCCGAGCGCCACCCCGGACAGCGGCAGCCAGAGCCGCGGGCGCCGCCGGGCCCGCCACACCAGCCAGACCGAGGTGACCAGGAACCCGGTCACCGGGAGATCGAGCGTGGCGAGCGAACCCTGCGCGATCACATCGGGGGAGAAGGCGTACAGCGCGAGCGCCGCGACCGCGCCCCGCGCTCCGACCAGGTCCCGGGCGAAGCCGAACACGACCAGGCCGAACAGCAGGGTCAGCGTGATCACAGGCAGTCTCGCCCACAGCATCAGCCGCCAGGGGTCGTTCCCGGACTCGTACAGCAGATGGCGCCCGACCTGGCCCTGGTCACCGGTGAAGGCCAGGTCGACCTGCGGATCGGCCATCGCCACCCCGACCCCGACGATCAGCTTCCCGAGCGGCGGGTGCTCGGGGTTGTAGCGCAGCCGGTGCTCGTGCAGGGAGACCGCGGACGTGCCGACGTACACCGGTTCGTCGATGGTCGGGGTCTGCCGCAGGGCCGTGGTCACCATCGCCACGGCCATCTGGGCCAGCAGCACGGCCACGACCAGCGGCAGCACCCGGCGCCGGTGACGCCGCAGCCACCGTCGGGGCCGCCCCGCCGCCGTGGTCGGCCCGGCGGCCGCCGCACCGGTGGATTCCTCACGGTCGAGCACGACCGTCGTCTCTTCGCTCGCCATCATCCGCCCCGGCGTCCGCCCTGCGTGTGCCGGCGGGAGCGCTCCTGAGTCGCCGCATGGACGTACTCTGCCTCAGCTCCCGCCACGCAGGGCGGCACCGCTTCAGGAGTCGTACCGGCAGACCTTCCGCCGTGTGGACAGGTACGGCCCGCGGCGCGCCGGAGTTCAGCCCCCGCGCCCGCCCCGACCCCGCGCCCGCCCCGACCCCGCGCCCGCCCCGACCCCGCGCCCGCCCCGACCCCGCGCCCGCCCCGACCCCGCGCCC
>NZ_JBEOWS010000270.1:0-13803 GCF_040296125.1 Streptomyces sp. NPDC002265
GGCGAGGGCGCCTGGCCCATCGGGGACGGACCCTGCGGTCGCACCGGAGCCATGGGCTGGGTCATGGCCGGCGTCATCTGCTGCTGGCTGCCGTAGGACGGCGGAGCCTGCGACGGTCCGCCACCCATGCCCGGACCGGTGCCGTACGACGGGGCGCTCGCGCCTGCCGGTGCCATGGAGGGCGCCGGGGACGGCGGGAGGGACGCGGCCGCAGGGGTACGCGGCGGAGCCAGCGAGTCGTCGGCCTGGGTCTCCAACTGGCGCAGCTGCGACTCCAGGTAGGACTTCAGACGCGTACGGTACTCGCGCTCGAAGCCGCGCAGGTCCTCGACCTTGCGCTCCAGCGTGGCGCGGGCGGACTCCAGGGAGCCCATCGCGACGCGGTGCTTCTCCTGCGCGTCCCGCTCCAGGGCGTCGGCCTTGGCACGGGCGTCACGCTCAAGTCCCTCGGCGCGGCTGCGGGCCTCGCCGACGATCTTGTTGGCCTCGGAGCGGGCCTCCGCGATCGCCTGGTCGGCGGTCTGCTGGGCCAGCGAGAGGACACGGGCGGCACTGTCGCCGCCGGGACCCTGACCGGGGCCGCCCATCGGACCGCCCATGGGGCCGCCCATCGGGCCACCCATGGGACCGCCCATCTGCTGCATGGGGGGCTGGCCGCCCATCGGACCCTGACCCATCGGGCCGGGACCCATCGGACCCTGACCCATCGGACCCTGGCCCATGGGGCCGGGACCCATCGGACCCTGGCCCATCGGGCCGGGACCCATCGGACCCTGACCCATCGGGCCGGGACCCATCGGACCCTGGCCCATCGGGCCGGGGCCCTGCGGACCGCCCTGACCGCCACCGGGGCCGGCGGGCAGCTGCGGTGCACCGCTGGGCAGCTGGGGCGGACCACCCATGGGGCCACCCATCTGCTGCTGCGGCGGGCCCGATATGCCGGCGGGGACAGGACCACCAGGACCACGCATACCCTGCTGGGGCATGCCCTGCGGAGGCATACCCTGCTGGGGCATACCGCCCTGGGGCCCGTCCTGCTCCGGAGGCTTGCGCATGTTCTGCTGGTTCTGGGCAGCAGCGCGCGTCGCCGCGGCCAGTTTGGCGCGCAGGTCCTCGTTCTCGCGGAGCAGTCGGGTCAGTTCGGCTTCGACCTCGTCGAGGAAGGCATCGACCTCGTCCTCGTCATAGCCTTCTCGGAGGCGGACGGTCGTGAACTGCTTGTTCCGCACGTCCTCGGGGGTCAACGGCATCTCTTCACCTCAACGTAGTCATCGGCAGTCGGCAAGACCGTATCGTCCACTGTCACCTCGCGAGACTCCCCACGACGCTGATCAAGATGTAGACGATGATCATCAGTACGAAGAAGGACAGGTCGAGCGCCACGCCCCCGAGACGCAACGGCGGAATGAACCGCCGCAGAAGCTTCAACGGTGGATCAGTGACAGTGTAAGTGGCCTCCAGAACGACCACCATCGCCTTGCCGGGTTGCCACGAGCGGGCGAACTGGAAGACGTAGTCCATGACCAGCCGGAAGATCAGGACGATGAGGAAAAGCAGCAGCGCGTAGTACACCACCTGCGCGAACACGCTCATGACTGGTGCTTCCCTCTCCCCTGTTCCGTACTTTGTTCCGGTCCCACGTCTCAGCTCTGGTTGAAGAACCCGCCCTCTGCGATGCGGGCCTTGTCCTCCGCCGTGACATCGACGTTAGCAGGCGACAACAGGAACACCTTCTGCGTCACCCGCTCGATGCTGCCGTGGAGACCGAACACCAGACCGGCGGCAAAGTCGACAAGTCGCTTCGCATCCGTGTCGTCCATCTCCGTGAGATTCATGATCACCGGCGTGCCCTCACGGAAGTGTTCCCCGATGGTACGGGCCTCGTTGTAGGTCCGGGGGTGGAGCGTGGTGATCCGGTACGGCTCTCGTTCCGACACGACCTTGGGCATGATCACCGGGACGTTCTTCTCCAGACTCTGACGTTCTTGTGTGATGGATGCCACGGGTGCGATCCGCGCCGGGCGCCCGGATTCCGCGGCGAGCGAAGCGGCGTGCGGCATCGGGTCACGCGGAGCGGAGGGCTGCACCACTCGTGCTGGTTCGTCCCTTTGCGACTGATGTACTCCGTGCAGCGGGTGCGACGGCTCGTGCCGCCGGTGATCCCGCTCGGGCTCCGGGTCCAGTTCGGGTTCGAAGTCGTCGTCGGGGTCGAAGCCCCGGCCGTCGTACCCATCGTCCTCCACGAGGCCGAGGTAGACCGCCATCTTGCGCATCGCGCCGGCCATGCTCTGAGTCCTCCGCTCTGTGGTGGATCCGCTGACGACTGCCAAGTCCCGCGATCCACGTGGCCTTTATGCCCGCCTTTCGGCGGAAATGACCATATTTTCTGCTGTGGTCCGACTTCCTGGCGACGTTACCCGAGCCCGGCGCGGACTCCGAGTACCGCGGTGCCGACGCGCACATGTGTCGCCCCAGCCGCCACGGCCTCCTCGAGGTCCGCACTCATCCCTGCCGAGACCATGTTCGCAGCCGGATGAGCTCGGCGCAGGTCGGTCGACAAATCCATCAACCGCTCGAACGCGGCTCGTTGACGTCCCGCGTACTCCCCGGTGAGCGGAGCGACCGTCATGAGCCCGTCGAGGCGCAGTCCGGGCGCCCGGGCGACGAGATCGGCCAACTCTTCGATTCCGGCGGGAGCCACGCCGCCGCGCTCCCCCCGCTCGCGCTCCCCCGCGTCGAGCGCGACCTGGAGGAGGCAGCCCAGTTCGCGCCCGGCGCGCTCGGCCTCCTTCGACAGGGCCGTCACGAGCCGGGAACGGTCCACGGATTGCACGACATCCGCATAACCGACCACCGATCGCACCTTGTTGGTCTGCAATTGACCGACGAAATGCCAACTAAGAGGCAGATCGGAACATTCGTCGGCTTTGGGTGCCGCGTCCTGGTCCCGGTTCTCGGCCACGTGCCGCACCCCGAGTCCGGACAGCAGCCGCACATCGCTCGCGGGATAGGTCTTGGTGACCACGATCAGGGTCACCTCTTCGCGCTTGCGGCCCGCGGCCGCGCACGCGGCGGCGATGCGCCGCTCCACTTTCGCCAGGTTTGCGGCGAGTTCGTCTTTACGGTCCGTCATGCCCCATCAGTCCAGCCAGACATAGCCGGCGAGCCGCCCGGTGGTGCGGTCCCGGCGGTACGAGAAGTGGTCGCCGGACTCGAGCGTGCACACCGGTGACTGCGCCCGGTCGTGCACCCCGAGCCTTTCGAGCTGCGCGTGCACGCCGGCGGCCACATCGACCGCGGGTGTGCCCCAGCTCGTCTCCGAGTGCGCCGCCGGTTCGACGGCGGCGACCTCGGCGCGCATGTCCTCCGGCACTTCGTAGCACCGGCCGCAGACGGCGGGTCCGGTGCGGGCGACGATCCGGGCGGGGTCGGCGCCGAGCGACTTCATCGCGTCGACGGCGGCGGGCACGACCCCGGCGACCATGCCGGGACGCCCCGCGTGGGCGGCGGCGACCACCCCGGCCACCGGGTCGGCCAGCAGGACCGGGACGCAGTCGGCGGTGAGCACCGCGAGGGCGAGCCCCCGGGTGGCGGTCACCAGGGCGTCGACCGACGGGACGGGTCCGTCGCCCCAGGGCCGGTCGACCACGGCGACATCGTTGCCGTGCACCTGGTTCATCCAGACCACCCGGGCCGGATCCAGCCCGAGCTCCCGCGCCGCCGACCCGCGGTTGGCGCGGACGGCGTCGGGGTCGTCACCGACCGCGCCGCCGAGGTTGAGCTCCTCGTACGGAACGGCGCTCACCCCGCCCCACCTGTCGGTGAAGGCGAAGTGCGCGCCGTTCGCAGTGCCCGTTACGGAGCGCTGTCCTATCACTTCAGAAAGTCCGGCACGTCGAGCTCCTCGGCCGCGCTGTCCGAGTAGCTCCGCGACGCCGGCAGCGGCGGGGCCACCGGGATCTCCTTCACGGGCTCCGGGGCGGGCTCCGGCTCCTCCTTCGGCGTGACGCTGCCGAGGGAGCCGAAGGACGGGCGGCTCTCGGGCTGGCGGACGGGAGCGGGCTCCTCGCGCCGGGCGGGGGCCGAGGACGTGCCGAGGACGTTGTCCCGGCGCGCGGGCGGCTGGCCGCCGTCGAAGCCGGCCGCGATCACGGTGACCCGTACCTCGTCGCCCAGGGCGTCGTCGATGACCGCGCCGAAGATGATGTTGGCCTCGGGGTGGGCCGCCTCGCTGACCAGCTGGGCCGCCTCGTTGATCTCGAACAGGCCGAGGTCGGAACCGCCGGAGATGGACAGCAGGACGCCCCGGGCGCCGTCGATGGAGGCTTCCAGCAGGGGCGAGGAGATCGCCATCTCGGCCGCCGCCACCGCGCGGTCGTCGCCGCGGGCCGAGCCGATGCCCATGAGGGCCGAACCGGCCTCGGACATGACCGACTTGACGTCGGCGAAGTCGAGGTTGATCAGACCGGGGGTGGTGATGAGGTCCGTGATGCCCTGGACACCGGAGAGCAGGACCTGGTCCGCCGACTTGAAGGCGTCGAGGACCGAGACCTGGCGGTCCGAGATGGACAGCAGCCGGTCGTTCGGGATGACGATGAGGGTGTCGACCTCTTCGCGCAGCTCCGCGATGCCGTCCTCGGCCTGGTTGGCGCGGCGCCGGCCCTCGAAGGTGAAGGGGCGGGTGACCACGCCGATGGTGAGGGCGCCCAGCGAGCGGGCGATGTTGGCCACGACGGGGGCGCCGCCGGTGCCGGTGCCGCCGCCCTCTCCGGCGGTCACGAAGACCATGTCGGCCCCCTTGAGGACCTCCTCGATCTCCTCGCGGTGGTCCTCGGCGGCCTTGCGGCCGACTGCCGGGTTGGCTCCGGCCCCGAGGCCGCGCGTGAGTTCCCGGCCGACGTCGAGCTTGACGTCGGCGTCGCTCATCAACAGCGCCTGCGCGTCGGTGTTGATGGCGATGAACTCGACGCCCTTGAGACCGACCTCGATCATCCGGTTGATGGCATTGACACCACCGCCGCCGACACCGATGACTTTGATGACTGCGAGGTAGTTCTGCGGTGCTGCCACGTCGAAGGCCTCTCGCCTCGAGTTACGTGTCGCCGCCTCGCCGTGTCGCGATCCGACGACTGATGCCGAATGGGGACGGTCCGTAGCGCCGACCCGAACCCTAACGTTGAAGTTTAGGGTTACCAGTGTGTCTGTTCTCTGGAGTCTTCTGAACAGGACACTAAGTCGACAAGTGGCGCGCGTTCAACGAACACGCCGAACCTCCCGTTTTTCTTTTCACCCTATGTGATCAGGCGTAGCGCTGCCCAACCAGGGTGCTGGCCTGCGCCGATGTACGTCAACTCACCTCTGAGGCGGGCGCGGTGGGAACGCTGACATCGAAGTGCCGCGCCCCGGGGGCCGCTTTCATCAGTGCAGTGAGAGTACGGGCCTTCGTGCCGCCGTGTTCACCGCTGCCCCAGGCGACCGACCGTCCGGCGGTCAACTCCAGTGAGATGTCGTCGTAGGAACGCACCTTGACGGTCCGGGTCTCGTGCGCGACGGCGGCCGGCAGGTCCCCCGCGACCCGCACGGCCTCGCGCACGAGCCGGTCCTCGCCGAAGCGCCGCAGACTCGCGACCGCCGAACCCGGCCGGGAAACCGACAATTCGAGCATCGGAACGCCTTTCGGCGCCTCGGAAACCGTGGCGAAACGGACGCCCTCGTCGTCCACTTCGACATAGGAAGCGCCCTTTCGGACCAGAAGGACCGGAGAGCGTTCGATCACTTTCAGTCCGATTCCATGGGGCCAGGAACGGACCGCGTCAACCGAGTCAATTCGGGGCAATTTCCGGCGAAGTCGCGCCTCGATTGCATCGGTATCGACCGAAATCAGCGGCGCCCCGACGGGAACGTCCGCGGCCTCGCGCACCTGTTCCGGTGTCAGCACGGTGGTGCCCGAGACCGAGACATGGCCCACCCGCAGCCACTGCGAGCCGTACAACACCCAGACGCAGCCCGCCCCGAGGAGCACGGAACCGAGCAGCATGAAGATGATCACACGAAGCCGGCGCCGTCCGAACCTCCGGACGAGGGGCGGGCCGGACGACTCCTGCTGACGTTCACCGCGCTCGGCGGTGGTGGGTCCGGCCACGCTCCCTGCCCTTTCGTCTTCCGCGCCTAACGGCCCGCGGCGATCGCCTCGTAGACCAGGCCGACGAGCAGCTCGTCGGCGTTCCGGCGGCCGAACTCGCTGGCGACGGTGGACATCTCGTACAGCCGGTGCGGGTCGGCGAGCACGGGCAGCACGTGCTCGCGCACCCACTCCGGGGTGAGTTCCGCGTCGTCGACGAGGAGACCGCCGCCCGCCTTGACCACCGGCTGGGCGTTCAGCCGCTGTTCGCCGTTGCCGATGGGCAGCGGGACGTAGGCGGCCGGGAGCCCGACGGCGGAGAGTTCGGCGACGGTCATCGCGCCCGCGCGGCAGAGCATCATGTCGGCCGCGGCGTAGGCGAGATCCATCCGGTCCACGTACGGTACCGGCACATAGGGCGGCATCCCGGGCATCTGCTGCACCTGCGGCAGTTCGTTCTTCGGGCCGACCGCGTGCAGGATCTGGATGCCCGCCTGCTGGAGCCACGGCGCGACCTGCTGGACCACCTCGTTGAGGCGGCGGGCGCCCTGCGATCCGCCGGAGACGAGCAGCGTCGGCAGATGGGGGTCGAGCCCGAACGCCGCGCGGGCCTGGGGGCGTACGGCGGCCCGGTCGAGGGTGGCGATGGAGCGGCGCAGCGGGATGCCGATGTAGTGGGCGTCGCGCAGCTTGCTGTCCGGGGTGGAGACGGCGACCCTGGCCGCGTACCGCGAGCCGATCTTGTTGGCCAGGCCGGGGCGCGCGTTGGCCTCGTGGATCACGATCGGCACACCGAGGCGCTTGGCGGCCAGATAGCCGGGCAGGGCGACGTAGCCGCCGAAGCCGACGACGCAGTCGGCCTTGGTGCGCTCCAGGATCTGCTCGGCCGCCTTGATCGTCCCGCGCAGCCGGCCCGGGACGGTGATCAGCTCGGGGGTCGGTTTGCGCGGCAGCGGCACCGCGGGGATCAGCGCGAGGTCATAGCCCCTCTCCGGGACGAGCCGGGTCTCCAGGCCACGCTCCGTGCCCAGCGCCGTGATCCCCACGGTGGGGTCCTGCCTGCGCAGGGCGTCCGCGAGGGCGAGCGCGGGCTCGATGTGGCCGGCGGTCCCCCCACCAGCGAGTACGACATGCACCGAAATTCACCGCTCTCCGGACGTACGCGCCGCCGAGGCACGCCGTCGCATCGTGTTCCATCTCCGAGGCCCCCGGTCGGGCGCAGAGCCTCCAGCCCGCTTTCTACCAAAGCGGGGCTGCCGCATCGCAAGCGCCGCCCGCGCAGCGGGCTCGTCACGCGCGAAGGCGATCAGCAACCCGACGGCGAACATGGTCGGCAGCAGGGCGGATCCTCCGTAGGAGAACAGCGGGAGAGGAACACCGGCGATCGGCAGCAGGCCGAGCACCGCACCGATGTTGATCACCGCCTGTGCGACGATCCAGGTGGTCACGCCTCCCGCGGCATACCTGACGAAGGGATCCTCCGTGCGTCCGGCCACGCGGATACCCGCATAGCCTAGAGCCGCGAACAGGGCGAGCACCGACAGCGTCCCCGCCAGGCCCAGTTCCTCACCGGTGACGGCGAAGATGAAGTCTGTGTGAGCTTCGGGCAGTTGTCCCCATTTCTCCACACTTGCACCCAGTCCGGATCCGAAGATCCCGCCGGAGGCGAGGGCGTAGATGCCGTGCACGGCCTGCCAGCAGTCGACGGGGCCGCTCTGCGGCTCGGTGGCGCCGATGCAGGAGAGCCGGGCCATCCGGTTCGGGCTCGTCTTGATGAGGATCACGCCGATCGTGGCCGCGATCGACAGCACGCCCACGAACAGCCGGGTCGGTGCGCCCGCCAGCCACAGCAGTCCGAACAGGATCGCCGTCAGGATGATCGCGGTGCCCATGTCGCCGCCGAGCATGATCAGCCCGAGCAGCAGGAAGGCCACCGGCACCAGCGGCACCAGCATGTGCTTCCACTGCGCCAGCAGCTTCTTGTCGTGTTTGCGCGCGATGAGGTCGGCGCCCCACAGCACCAGCGCGAGCTTGCCGAACTCGCTGGGCTGGATCTGGAAGGAACCTCCGAGGGAGAGCCAGTTCTGGTTGCCGTTGACCGCGACTCCTATCCCCGGCACCTGCACCAACGCCATCAGGAAGACGGCTCCGGCGAGGATCGGGTAGGCCAGCGCGCGGTGCAGTTTCACCGGCATCCGGGAGGCGAGCAGCAGCAGTCCGGCGCCGATGGAGGCGGCCAGGAACTGTTTGCGAAAGAAGAACGAGCCGGGCAGCGCCATCTGCAGCGCCGTGATCTGGGAGGCCGAGTAGACCATCACCAGACCCAGCACGGTGATCAGCAGGCTGCCGCCGAGGATCAGGTAGTACGCGGTCAGCGGCCGGTCCCAGGCCTTGCGGGCGCGCCGGTGGAGCACGCGCAGCGGGTTGTCGCGCGGGCCTCTGGAGGCAGGCGGCAGCCGTACGGTCCGCTGCGCGGGCGGACGCCCGGTACGGCTACCGGGCATCCGTGGCTCCGCTGTACGTCGGCCTCGACGGTCGCACGCGTCCCTCCCAGGGTCGCCCGGCGGCAGGCCGGGTCAGGCGCCGAGTTCGCGAACCGCCTCCGCGAACGCGTCACCGCGCTTGTTGTAGTTGGCGAACATGTCCATCGAGGCGCAGGCCGGGGCCAGCAGCACCGTGTCGCCGGCGGTGGCGAGCCGCCGGGCTTCCCGGACGGCCGCGGGCATCGCCCCAGTGTCGGTCCGGTCGAGGTCGACGACGGGTACTTCCGGGGCGTGTCGCGCCAGGGCTTCCCGGATCAGGGCGCGGTCCGCGCCGATGAGCACGACGCCGCGAAGGTGCTTCGCCGACTTCGCGACGAGTTCGTCGAAGGTCGCGCCCTTCGCCAGTCCGCCCGCGATCCACACGATCGACTCGTAGGCCGCCAAGGAGGCTTCCGCGGCATGGGTGTTGGTCGCCTTGGAGTCGTCGATGTAGGCGACGCCGTCCACGTCCGCCACGTGCGCGATGCGGTGGGCGTCCGGGGTGAAGGCCCGCAGGCCGTCCCGTACGGCCTTGGCGGGCACCCCGAAGGCGCGCGCGAGGGCCGCCGCGGCAAGGGCGTTGGCGATGTTGTGCGGGGCGGGCGGGTTCACGTCCGCCACCTCCGCCAGCTCCTGGGCGTTCTTCTGCCGGTTCTCGACGAAGGCGCGGTCGACCAGGATGCCTTCCACCACGCCGAGTTGGGAGGGACCCGGGGTGCCGAGCGTGAAGCCGACGGCCCGGCAGCCCTCCTCCACGTCCGCCGCGCGCACCAGGTTCTCGGTGGCCTGGTCGGCCACGTTGTAGACGCAGGCGATCCGATTGCCCTCGTAGACGCGGCCCTTGTCGGCGGCGTACGCCTCCATGGAGCCGTGCCAGTCGAGGTGGTCGGGGGCGAGGTTGAGGACGGCGGCCGAGTGGGCGCGCAGCGAGGGCGCCCAGTGCAGCTGGTAGCTCGACAGCTCGACCGCGAGGACGTCGTACTGCTCCTCGCCGAGGACCGCGTCGAGCAGGGAGACGCCGATGTTGCCGACCGCCGCCGTGCGCAGGCCCGCCGCCTTCAGGATGGAGGCGAGCATCTGGACGGTGGTGGTCTTGCCGTTGGTGCCGGTGACGGCCAGCCAGGGCGCGGCGTCCGGGCCCCGCAGCCGCCACGCCAGCTCGACGTCGCCCCAGACGGGGACTCCGGCCTGCGCGGCGGCGGCGAACAGCGGCTTGTCCGGCTTCCAGCCGGGCGCGGTGACGACGAGCTCGGTGCCTTCGGGCAGGGTGTCCCCGTCACCGAGGCGCACGGCGATGCCGAGCGCCTCCAGCTCCGCCGCCTGGGCGCGGGCGCGTTCGTCGTCGCCGTCGTTGACGACGGTGACCCGCGCGCCGAGCCCGTGCAGCACCTTGGCCGCCGGGACGCCGGAGACGCCCAGTCCGGCGACGGTGACGTTCTTCCCCTGCCAGTCGGTCACTTGTCCGCTGCCCATCCCGCGTAGAAGAGGCCCAGTCCGACGATCACACAGATGCCCTGGATGATCCAGAAACGGACCACCACAAGTACCTCGGACCAGCCCTTGAGTTCGAAGTGATGCTGGAGTGGCGCCATCCGGAAGACGCGCTTGCCGGTGAGCCGGAAGGAGCCGACCTGGATGACGACCGACATGGTGATGAGGACGAACAGGCCGCCGAGGATGGCGATCAGCAGCTCGGTGCGGGAGCAGATCGCGAGACCCGCGAGCACACCGCCGAGCGCCAGCGAACCGGTGTCACCCATGAAGATCTTGGCGGGCGACGTGTTCCACCACAGGAAGCCCAGGCAGGAACCCATCAGCGCGGAGGCGATGACCGCGAGGTCCAGCGGGTCGCGCACCTCGTAGCAGGCGTTCGGGTTCGTCAGGGTCATCGAGTTGGCGCAGGACTCCTGGAACTGCCAGACGCCGATGAAGGTGTAGGCACCGAAGACCAGGACGGAGGCGCCGGTGGCCAGGCCGTCCAGACCGTCGGTCAGGTTCACGCCGTTGGACATCGCCAGGATCATGAACAGCGCCCAGACGACGAACAGCACCGGGCCGATCGTCCAGCCGAAGTCCGTGATGAACGACAGCTTGGTGGAGGCCGGGGTCTGGTTGCGGCCGTCCGCGAACTGGAGCGAGAGCACCGCGAAGGCGATACCGACGATCAGCTGGCCGGCCATCTTCGCCTTGGCCCGCAGACCGAGCGAGCGCCTCTTGACGATCTTGATGTAGTCGTCGAGGAAGCCCACCATGCCCATGCCGAACATCAGGCCCAGCACCAACAGGCCCGAGTACGTGGGCGCGTAGCCGGTGATGACCTTGGACAGGAAGTAGGCGGCGATCGCCGACAGGATGAAGGCGATACCGCCCATCGTCGGCGTACCGCGCTTGCTCGCGTGCTCCCGCGGGCCGTCGTCGCGGATGTACTGCCCGTAGCCCTTGCGGGCGAGGAGCTTGATCAGCAGCGGGGTGCCGACCAGGGTCAGGAACAGACCGATGACGCCCGAGAAGAGGATCTGCTTCATCATCGGGCATCAACACCCTCGGCACCGGACTCCAGGAGTGCCTGGGCAACGCTCTCCAGCCCCACCGACCGTGACGCCTTCACGAGGACGACGTCCCCCGGGCGCAACTCGCTGCGCAACAGGTCGACCGCCGCCTGTGCGTCGGACACGTGCACCGACTCCTCACCCCACGAACCCTCGTTATATGCGCCCAGTTGCAGCCAGGCGGCTTCCCTGCCCCCGACCGCGACGAGCTTGCCGACATTGAGCCGGACGGCAAGCCGCCCGACCGCGTCGTGCTCGGCGAGAGCCTCGTCCCCGAGCTCGGCCATCTTGCCGAGCACCGCCCACGTACGACCCCCTTGTGCCTGAGCGGCCTTGCCCATCGCCGCGAGCGCGCGCAAGGCGGCTCGCATGGACTCGGGGTTCGCGTTGTAGGCGTCGTTGACGACCGTCACGCCGTCCGGGCGCTCGGTGACCTCCATGCGCCAACGGGAGAGGGAGCCCGCCTCGGAGAGCGCGGTGGCGATCTCTTCCACGGACATGCCCAGCTCATGGGCGACGGCGGCCGCGGCGAGCGCGTTCGACACGTGATGCTCACCGTACAGGCGCATGGTCACATCACTGCACCCGGAGGGTGTGTGAAGGCTGAAGGCGGGCTGTCCGCTGTCCGTGAGTCGCACGTTCTCGGCGCGAACGTCCGCTTCGTCGGACTCTCCGAAATAGACCACCTTCGCCTTCGTACGGGAGGCCATGGCCCGCACCAAGGGGTCGTCGGCGTTGAGGACCGCGACGCCGCCGTCCTGCGCCGGCGGCAGCGCCTCCACGAGTTCGCCCTTCGCCTGGGCGATCTGCTCGCGGCCGCCGAACTCCCCGATGTGGGCGCTGCCGACGTTCAGCACGAGGCCGATCCGCGGGGGCGTCAGGTCCGTCAGGTAGCGGATGTGGCCGATGCCGCGGGCGCCCATCTCCAGCACCAGGAACCTGGTGTCCTCGGTGGCGCTGAGCGCGGTCAGCGGCAGCCCGATCTCGTTGTTGAGCGAGCCGGGCGTCCACACCGTGGGGGCGTGCCGCTGGAGCACCTGCGCGATCAGGTCCTTGGTACTGGTCTTGCCCGCCGAGCCGGTGAGGGCGACGAGGGTGGCACCGAGCTCGCGCACGACATGCCGTGCGAGGGCGCCGATGGCCGCCTGGACGTCCTCGACCACGACGGCGGGGACCCCGACGGGCCGGGACGCCAGCACGGCGGCGGCGCCCGCCTCGACGACCGCCTGTGCGAAGTCGTGGCCGTCCACCCGTTCGCCGACGAAGGCGACGAACAGGCTGCCTGGCACCACCTCTCTGGAGTCCCGGACGACCGGTCCGGTCACCTGGACGGACGGATCCGGTATGTCGTACGTCTGCCCGCCGACGACTGCTGCGATCTCGGCGAGGGAGAGGGCGATCACAAGTTCATCCCTGGGTCTGCTGGATAGCTTCGCGAAGCACCTGGCGGTCGTCGAAGGGACGGACCACTCCGGCGATGTCCTGGCCCTGCTCATGGCCCTTGCCCGCGACCAGCAGGGTGTCCCCGGGCCGGGCCCGGGCGACGGCGGCGGCGATCGCGGCGGCCCGGTCCTCGAACAGGAGCACCTCGCCCCGCTCGTGCGCGGGCACGGAGGCCGCGCCCTCGAGCATGCTCGCCAGGATCGCCAGGGGATCCTCGGAGCGGGGGTTGTCCGAGGTCAGTACGGCCGTGTCGGCGAGCCGGGCGGCCGCGGCGCCCATCGGCCGCCGCTTGGTGGTGTCCCGGTCGCCGCCGCAGCCGAGCACGATGTGCAGCCGGCCCTTGGTGACCTTGCGCAGTGCGCGCAGCACCGATTCGACGGCGTCGGTCTTGTGGGCGTAGTCGACGACCGCGAGGTACGGCTGTCCGGCGTCCACCCGCTCCAGGCGGCCCGGCACCCCGGGCACCGCCGCGACACCGTCGGCCGCGGTCTGCGGGTCGAGCCCCGCCACGGCCAGGGCGACGATCGCGGCCAGGGTGTTGGCGACGTTGAAGGGGCCCGGCAGCGGGGACCGGGCGGCGATCCGCTGCCCCTCGGGGCCGGTCACGGTGAACGTGGAGTCCATGGGCCCGACGCGGACGTCCTCAGCGCGCCAGTCCGCGTCCGGGTCGCCCTCGGCGGAGAAGGTGACGACCGGGACGGTCGCCTCCCGCGCCAGCCTGCGGCCGTAGGCGTCGTCGAAGTTGACCACGCCCAGCCTGCTGCGCCGCGGGGTGAACAGCTGCGCCTTGGCCTGGAAGTAGTCCTCCATGTCGGAGTGGAACTCCATGTGCTCCGGGCTGAGGTTGTTGAAGACGGCGATGTCGAAGACACAGCCGTCGACGCGGCCGAGCACCAGGGCGTGGCTGGACACCTCCATGGCGACCGCCTCGACGCCGCGTTCGCGCATGACCGCGAACAGGGCCTGGAGGTCGGTGGCCTCGGGGGTGGTGCGCTCGGACTTGATGCGCTCGTCGCCGATGCGCATCTCGACGGTGCCGATCAGCCCGGTGGCACGGTCCGCCTTCAGACCGCCCAGAAGGTCTCCAGGTCGATGCCCGCACGCAGCACGAGATGCCGCAGCCGGTCCTGGTCGCCGTCCGCACCGGGCGGGAAGTCCCGCTCCTCGA
>NZ_JBEOWS010000271.1:0-13517 GCF_040296125.1 Streptomyces sp. NPDC002265
GCACCGTGATCCCTGGGGGGCCGTGGTGCCTGGCGACGTCCTCAAGACAACCAGCCCCGACCGATGTCCGCAATGACCCCTTTTACTAGTTGTGGTCGCATTGGGGTGTTGGCCGGTCTATGTGAGCTGGCTCTCAATCCCCAGGTCAGGGCATGGGTCCGCTGCTAAACCTGTCCCCTTTTGTCCACTATCGCGGGTAGTGGGTGACGTGGGTCATGTGGGGTGCTTCACCGGTTCTGCGACACTGCGTGCGCGGGTGCTCACGGAGCGGGTGTGCCGGATGTGACCTGGCATACGTGAGGGGTGTCAGGTGAGGTCGGTGGCGAGGAGGTCCATCAGCAGGCCGTCGTGCCAGCTTCCGTCCGAGCCCCGCTCATAGGCCCGCATGACGCCGATCGGGCGGAACCCCACCTTGCGATAGCAGGCGATGGCCGCCGCGTTGTCGGCCGCCGGGTCGATGACGAGACGGTGGTGGGCGTGGTCCTCGATCAGGTGCCGGACCAGGGTGCGGACGGCGTCCGTCCCCAGGCCCCGGCCGTGCACCGACGGGTCGAGGTAGACGTCGATGCCGGCGTGCCGGTATTCCGGGTCCTGTTCGGCGTACCACTGGATCTGCCCGACCACCCGTCCTCCGTACTCCACCGCGAACACCCGGGTGTCCGCGTCGGCGAGATCCTCGGCCACCTCGGCCGCCAGGTCGGGGCCGCCCCGCCACCACCGGTGCACCCCGGGCGTGGCGCGGATCGCGGCCAGGCACGGGATGTCCCGGTGGTCGGCGGGCCTCAGGATCACGCCCCGCCGTCCGTGCAGGGTCGGCAATGCGGTGCTCATGGCCCTGACGTTACGGGCTCGGGGCGCGTTTGCCACGAGTCCGGACGGCGCCGGCGGGACGGACGAGGCGGGGGCGGTCAGCGGTCTCAGCGGTCCTGGGAGAGTTCAAGGAGTTCGGCGAAGGTTCCGCCGGCGTGGACGAGGTCGTCGTACCGTCCCTGCTCGGTGATCCTGCCGTGCTCCATCACCACGATATGGTCGGCGATCTTGGTGTTCTCCAGGCGGTGGGTGACCACGATGGTGATGCGGCCGGCGGCGATGGCCTTGATCTGCTCGAAGATCTGGTGCTCGCCGCGCGGGTCCATCTGGGAGGTCGGCTCGTCCAGGATCAGCAGCCCGGGGCGGCGGTACAGGGCCCTGGAGCAGGCCACGCGCTGCCACTGGCCGCCGGACAGCTCGGAGCCGCCGAAGACGTCGCGGGACAGCAGGGTGTCCAGACCCGAGGGGAGATCGTCGACGGCCTCGCGTAGACCGACCGCGTCGATGGCCTCCCAGACGGGTGTGTCGTCGTGGGTGCGGGGCTGGCCGAGGGTGACGTTCTCGCGGACCGGCATCGGCCACTGGGCGAAGATCTGCGGGACCAGGCCGGTGTGCGCCCACACGCTGGTGGGGTCCACTTCGGCGAGGTCGGTGCCGTTCCAGGTGACGCGGCCCTTGTCCGGCAGGTAGATGCCGGTGAGCAGGCGGGTGAGGGTGGACTTTCCCGAGCCGTTCGCTCCGACGATCGCGAGGATCTGACCGCGCTCCAGGGTGAGGGAGACGCCGTCGACGGCAGGCTTGTCCTTGCCCGGGTACTGGTAGACGACTTCCTCGAGCCGGATCTGCTCGGTGGCGGCGCCGTGCCTGACGGCCCCACGCTTGGGGGCGCGAGCCGCGGCGTCGTCGAGAAAGGCCTGCATGTCGCTCAGGTAGAGACTGGTGTGGAAGACCGCGGCGCCGTTGACGACGACCTGGGAGAGCGCGGCGAGCGTGGTCTGCACGGCGATGACGGCCGTGGCCGCGACGGCCAGTTCGATCCGGCCCGAGACCGCCAGCCACGCCAGGGCTGCCCAGGTGGCGACGAGGAAGACGCCGCCGGCCGATGCGGAGACCAGCGCGATCCGCAGGGTGCGCGGCGCGGCGGCAAGGGTGCGCCGGTCGCACCGGTCGGACAGGGCCCGGTACCAGTAGACGAGGTAGTCGCTCATCGAGTTGGCGCGCACCTCGTCGCCGTACTTCGAGGTGGTCGCCCACCAGCGCATCATGCCGCGTACGTTGCGGTCGGCGACATTGGCGTAGTGGATCTCGTAGTCGACCCGGGCGGTCAGGACCGCCCCCACACCGGCCGGCAGCACGGCGAGCAGGAGCAGCGGCAGCATCAGCGGGTTCAGCACCGACAGCACACCGCCCGCGGTGACCATCCGGATCAGCGCGGACAGGAAGCGCTGGGCGTCGGTGACCATCACCTGGGTGCGGATCACTCCCATCTCGGCAGCCTCGTGCCGGTCCGAGAACCCCTCCTCCGCGTACGCGGACGCCTCCACCCGGCACACCGCCTCGACCAGCGAGCTGTCCGTCTCCGTCGTCAGCCTGGGGGTGATCCGCCGCTCCGCGTACGTGGCCACGGCCGCCGCACCGCGGCCCAGCGCGGCGGCGAGCGCGACCACCAGCAGCGCGGGGACGGCTCCGCGCAGCCGGTCTGCGGCGGAGCCGTCGCCCAGGACGGGCCTCATGGCGCGGGCGGTGGCGGTCAGCAGCACGGCGGCCGAGACACCCGTGACCACCTGGCAGCCGAGCAGGAACTGAACGGCCCGCCGGTCGGTCCGCCAAGCCAGCCGGGTGATCCGGCCCAGGACGGAGGGGATCTGTGCGCACATCCGCCGGAAGGAGACCTCGGCGAGCGGATTGACGGAGTACTGCCCGCTGTAGGTGATCTCCGCCGGCGGTGGTGGCGGAGGAGGCGTGGTGGCTTGCTGTCGGTTCGTGTCGTCCGAGGTCAACGTCGAGCCCCCTTGACGGTGGTCCTGCATGGTCGTGGGGCTCAACGACCGACCCGGGATATCGAACACATGTGTTTCGGCCGGACCTGGAATCCCGGGACAGTGCGCGTGGCGGCGCGTGCCGGATGCATGGATCCAGTCCCTGCAACAGGTGTGCTGGACAGGGCGGTTGGCCGAAACGCCGACGACGACCGTTGCGATGCCGACGGCCGCCGTCGCGACGCGGACGACGACCGTCGCGATGGCGGGCGCTACGCCCCGCGGGTGCGCTCCGCGATCCAGCCGGCCATCGCCCGTACGCCGATGCCGATGGCGCGCTCGTCCGGGAGGAAGTCGGGGAAGTGCGGATAGCTCGTCGTGATGGGTGCACCGGGGGACCGGACGCCGAGGAACGTGTAGGTGCCGGGAATGCGATCCAGGTAGAGGGCGAAGTCTTCGCCGCTGAACGGCGGGAAGGCGGCGTGGAGTTCGGTGACCGTGTCCGGGCCGAGGGCGCGGTGCAGATGGCGGGCCAGCAGGTGAGCGTCGTGCTCCGGACAGACCAGGGCCGGGAACGGCTCGGCCGGGAAGCGTACCTCGGCATCCGCGTATGGGGCGGCCGCCCGGCGGACGGCGTCGCGTACCTCCATGTACCGCTCCTGCGGCCAGCAGCGGTAGGACACACTCACCTTGGTCTCCTGCGCTGTTGTGGCCCGGTCGACCTCCTGGACGGTGGCCCGGAGGGCCACGAACCGCTTCAGCGGCCCGTCGGGCGTCTGCGCGTCGGCGACGATGCGCTCCAGGTCCGCCGAGCCCTGCGGTACGGCGACCGTGGCGAGTGCACCGATCTCGGCGGCCAGGCGCCGTGCGGCGTCGACCGCGTCCGGTCCGCGAAGTATCACCTCCCCCTTGTCCTGGCCCGGCATTCCGTAGCCCGGAGCCACCGCGAACCGCCCGACCGGGAACGGTCCGCAGTGCAGCGCGTGGATCTCCTCGATGCCCAGACGCTCCAGCACGCCCGCATCGATCAGCGCTTGGGCGCCGGAGAGCGTCTCCTCGGCGGGCTGGAAGAGGAAGACCGCTGTACCGCTCAGGCGTCGGCGCAGCCGCGCCAGGACCCGGGCGACGCCGATGCCCATCGCGGTGTGGAGGTCGTGGCCGCAGACATGGGCCGGCGCGGGGCCCGTCCCGACGATGTCCGCGGGCGGAACCGCGTCCATGTCCGCCCGATAGGCGACGGTCCGGCCGGGGCGTGAGCCCCGCAGGACACCGACCACACCGTGGCCTCCCACCCCGGTGGCAACGGTCAGTCCGGCCGCCCGCAGCTCCCGGGCCACCACGGCGGCCGTACGCCGTTCCTGGCCCGGGGCTTCGGGATGCCGGTGGATGTCCCGGCGCAGCTCTATCAGTGCCTGCCGGACCCGCGCGGTCTCGGCGTCCACGGCCGCCTGCCCCACCGGTCCTCCCCACCCGGCGGCGGTGGCCCGCCCGGCATCCGCCAGGACGGCCCCCGCGCCGGCCGCTGCCGCGCCGGCCAGTAACGTGCGGCGCCCGAGGGCGCGTTCCACAGGACGGGTCACTGTGTTCTCCTTCGGCTCAAGTGGTCTGCCGAGACACACGCTCGCCGCTGACGCATGTCCCTGCCCATCCGGTCAGCCACCGCTTCGGGGTGGGGACACCCGGACCACGTGCTGTGGCAGGGTCGGCGTGTCGCCTCAAGGTGTGGTGATCGCTAGGCTCGACGGCATGAATCAGCGGCGACAGAAGAAGCTCTCGCATCGGCTCTTCGGGGCGATCCTTGCTGCCGACCCCGCACAGGTGCGGGCACTGCTGCGGAGTGGAGCGCACCCGGAGCGGGGAGACCGTGACGGCACCACCCCCCTCTATCTGGCGTCCGTGCAGGGAGAGGCCGAGATCGCGCGCCTGCTCCTGGAGGCGGGCGCACGCCCGGACGTCGAGAGCAGGGGTGACGGTTCGGACGGCACACCGTTGTGCGCGGCCGCGTGCTGGGGGCACACCGAGACCGTGCGCGCCCTGCTGGCCCACGGAGCCGACCCCTGCCTGCGTGAGGAACACGGACGGGGTCCGTCCCCTCTGGACTGGGCGGACCACGGCGCCCACGCCGAGACCGCCGCCCTCCTCGTCGCGGCCGGCGCGACCCCCACGAACAGCCCGAGGTGAGCCGGAGCACCAGCCCCCCGGAGGGCCGGGACGGCCGCCGTCACCTCCGGGGAGTCACGGTTCAGGAACCGCCGCGTTCGCGCGGGGTCTTCTGACCCGCCTCGATCGGCACCGTCAGCCGGTTCTCCGCCGGCGGCAGCGGGCAGGTGGCCAGGTCGGTGTAGGCACACGGCAGGTTCGTGGCCCGGTTGAAGTCCAGGACGACCGTGCCGTCGGCAGCGGGCGGTTCGACGGACAGGGTCCGGCTGGCGGTGTAAGTGGTGACCCCGGAGGTCCCGTCGGTGAACAGCACGGTCAACCGGTCCTGACCGGACCCGGGGAACGCGGTCAGCGACAGTCGGTGCCCGTCCACCTCGAACTCGATCCTGCCGGGCGCGTCGTACACGTGCTCCAGACCCTCGACCACGGCACCCACGGTGGTGGGCCGCGGCTCGTCGAAGGGGATGTAACGGCCCGTCACGGCCCAGCGCGGGTCGGGGGCGTAGGCCGGTGTTCCGGTGAAGGCCGTGCGCAGCGGCGCGTCCGGGTGCCGGGGGCGCACGATGTCTTGACCGCCCCGCTTGGCGACCTCGATGACGGCGTCCTTCCAGATCGCGTCTACGCCGCCGCGTTCGGGCAGCACGCCGAAACGGTGCTCACCGTCCACCGGCTTCCCGTCGACGACCAGTTCCTCACCGTCGTCCAGCGTGACGACGACCCCGTCGGGGCCGGTGTGCCAGGTTCCGGGGGCGTCGGTGAAGCGCTGCGGCCGGTCGTCGAGCCAGTGCAGGCCGGTGATCGCCAGGAACCCGTGCGGGCCGGAGAGCCGTGCCTCTTGTTCGCGGTACCACTCCAGCCATTGCTCGGTGAAGGCATGGAGGTCTGCCGTGGTCGCCTCGGTGGTCATGAGATCTCCTGCTTCTGCACGCCGGATGCGTCGAGCGGTACACCATCAGTCATGTCATGGGAACGGGCGGTCGGTGAGCCCGCATTCCGCTCGTGTGTGTCAGCTTCATGTCAGTCGTGTGAGGGCCTGGGCGGCCGAGGCGGGCCCGTTCCTCACCGGGTCGCCACGGACGGCGGTCAGGGGACGGCGGCCAACGGAGGGTGGCCAACGGACGGTGGCCCGTTCGGCGGTGAACGGACGGTGGCCCGGTCGGCGGAGGTTCACCGACCGGGCCAGCGTTCCGCACCGGCTCACGACGTCCGGAGCGCTCCGCCGCGCCACGGCGGCGCCGTCGTGCCACGTCCGTCGTCCCAGACGTGGACGGCCCTGTCCGTCTGGCTGCGCAGCCGGTCCTGGAGCCGGTCGACGAGCTCCGTGCCCGTCGCCTCCTGGGCCAGCACGACGATCTGACGGCTCCCGACGCGCACGTCGGCCGTGGCCGACCACGGGTGGCCGGCGTGGTGGGCCGCAGCTCGGGCGATGCGCACCTCGCCGCTGACGGTGGGCAGCCCCGGCCGGGCGAGAACAGCGTCGATCTTCGTACGGGCGTACTCCAGGGTGGCCTCGTCCACGGTGCCGTCGGTGCGCAGGCGGATCGGCGGGGCCTGTCGTGTGCTGTCGGTGGTCACGGGGGATCCCTCCTCAGGAGCGGAATGCGACGGCGTCCGGCGGTCAGGCCGGGGTGCCGGGCAGCCACAGGTCGGGGCCGAAGACCTCGTAGCGGATGCGACGCGGGGAGACACCGGCGGCCAGCAGCCGTCCGCGCACGTCGCGCATGAAGGGGAGCGGGCCGCACAGGAACACCGTGGCCTCGTCGGGGAGTTCGGTACCGTTCAGGTCCATGAGTCCGGCCTGCGCCTCGGGCTCCTCCGGTCCCGGGCGTTCGTACCAGAAGACGGACCGGGCGTCCGGCAGCCGCTCGACGAGCGTGTGTGTCTCCGCGCGCAGCGCGTGGTCGGCGGGGGAGCGGTCGGCGTGCAGGACCAGAACCGGCCGGGTCGAGCCGAGGGCGGCGAGATGGGCCAGGATGCCCGTCATCGGGGTGCAGCCGATACCCGCCGAGACCAGGACGACCGGGGTGACGGCGTCGGCCGGGTCGTCGAGGAAGACATCGCCGAACGGCGCGGACAACAGCAACTCGTCACCCTCACCCAGGGTTTCGTGCAACAGGGTGGAGACCTCACCGTCCGGCTCCCCGCCCTCGCCCGCGGCCCGCTTCACGGTGATCCGCCGCAGCTCACCACCCGGATCCGAGGACAGGCTGTACTGGCGCAACTGGTGCACACCGTCGGGCATGCGCACCCGGACGCTCACGTACTGGCCGGCGCGGGCCCGCGGGGCCGGCTCGCCGTCCGCCGGGCGCAGCAGGAAGGAAACGGCGTCAGTGGTCTCCGTACGGCGTTCGACGACCGTCCACGGCCGCCAGCTCCCGCCGGGCTGTACCGCCGCGTCCTGGTACAGGAGGGCCTCCCGGCTGATCAGGGCACCGGCCATCAGCCAGTAGACCTCGTCCCAGGCGGCCGCGACCTCGGGAGTGACCGCGGCTCCGAGGACGTCCGCTATCGCGCCGAACAGGTACTTGTGGACGATCGTGTACTGGTCGTCGGTGACACCGACGGCGGCGTGCTTGTGGGCGATACGTGACAGCAGCGCGTCGGGCCGCGCGCCGGGGTTCCCCAGGAGCGCCGTGGCGAACCCGGCGATCGAGCCGGCCAGCGCGCGGCGCTGGGCCCCGCTGGCCTGGTTGCCGCGGTTGAACATCCCGTCGAGCAGTTCCGGCCGCTCGCGGAACATGGCGGCGTAGAAGCGGGTGGTGATCTCGTCGAGCGCCCCGGCCACGGCGGGCAGGGTGGCCCGTACGAGGGCTGCGGACTCCGCGGACAACATGGAACCTCCAGGGAAGTGCGGTGCGGCGGACGACGGACGCGACGCGGACGGTGACGCTCGGGTGGGAGCGACGCCGCGGGGCCGGTTTCCGCTTCACCGACAGCGTCTCGCCTCGGCGGTGTCCGTGATCAGGTCCCGATGGTCCTCACCGGGGACCGAACGGCCCCGAAGCGCGGAGGAGAGTCGGCCTGTTGACGGTGAGGTCCACATCCGTGGGCCCGGCCGGCCGGTCCACCGCGCGTACGGCCTCGTCCGCGGGCGGTCCTGCGGGGAGGCCCGGACGGGAGCCGGCGCCGACCCGGCGAGCGCGGTCACGCGCGCCCGCCGGTCGTCCCACCCTTTCAGCACGTGGAGCTGCTGGAGATCTTGATTCCGGTGACGCTGTAGCCGTCGGCGAAGAGCGTCTGGGTGTTCGGCGGAAGGCAGATCGAGGTCCCGTCCTGGAGCCGCAGATACGCCACGTCGTCATTGCGGGTGTTCATGACCCCGTAGTGCGGCCGCGGCTTGACCGCCTGGTAGCCGCTGGTGACGTCCCGGTACTTCGAGACCGGCCTGCCCGCCAGCAGATCGGCGTTGTTCAGGTAGAAGCAGACGTAGGGGTACGGACACCCCTGGGTGGGGGCTTCCGCGTGGGCCGCGGACGCGCCCGTCAAGGACATGGCCGCGACGGTCACGCCGGCCGCCGCGAATCCCGCAGCCTTCCGGATGACGGACTTCATCAGACCTCCAAGAATTCAGTGAACCATTCGAAGCCGCCCGCGATCGGCGACAGGAGATGACCAGGCCCGGCCAGAGCCGCGGCGGACATTTCCCGCTTACGCGAATTCCCCGCACGCCAAGGGTGTTTGCGGACGCTCACGCCCGGAACCGGCCGGCCGGCTCGGCGCCGCCACTCGTCGCGGACGCTCTTTCCGACTACGCAGGATCTTCCGGCAGCTGCCGCCCGACCCACAACGGTGGGATGGTCTCACCCCGATTGACCTGCAAGAACGGGGAAGCCTGGGATGTCTCTCCAGGACGGGGAGACGCTTTGCCCTTCAGCGCGGCCCAATCGGCCCGGTTCGGGGGCGTAGGACTCACGACGGATCGGTCCTGTGCCGCTGGGCCGATGCGGTGGGAGACACCCTCTCCTACGCTGCCTCGGTCAGTACATGATCGATGTCGAGGAGCATGCCATGCCCGCCACCGGCCAGAGCCACATCCGTATCGCCCGGCCCTCCCGTGACCTTGCCGCGGCGGAGCGGTTCTGGGTCGGCGGGCTCGGGTTGAGCGTGCTGTTCCGGTCGGAGAACGCAGGCAGGCCGGACGAGCACGATCTGTTGATGGTCGGCTGGCCCGACGCCTCCTGGCACCTTGAACTCGTCCACGACGCCGCGGTCGAACCACGGCCCACCGAGGAGGACCTGCTCGTCGTCTATCTCGACGAGCAGGTACCGCAGGACCTGCTCGCGCGCCTGGAAGCCCACGGGGGCAAGCGCGTGCAGGCGCGCAACTCGTACTGGGACACCTGGGGTGCCAGCATCGAAGACCCTGACGGCTACCGGCTGGTGCTCAGCACCCGGAGCTGGAGCAACTCCTGACGCCCCGGCAGGCCGAGACCGTACGCACTGCTGTCAAGGACGTGGGCTGAGCGACGGGTTCAGTGGCTGTGGCAGCTGTCCTGCCGCGTCCACGGTCGCAGCTTCTCCGGGTTGCGGACCGCCCAGATCCGGGTGACGCGCCCGTCGGAGACGTCGAACGCGGCCACCGTCATGACGGTCCCGGCACGCCGCGCCACCAGGCCCGGCACACCGTTGACCGAACGCTCCAGCAGCTCCAGCCCAGGAGCCTTGTCGGCGATGGCGACCAGGTACCGGGCGATGCGCGCGCCGCCCTCGACCGGGTGCAGCACGGTGCCGACCAGGCCGCCACCGTCGGCGGTCATCACGGCGGCCGGGTCGAGGAGACCGACGAGGGCCGCGATGTCCTTGGTCTCCCACGCCTCCTTGACGCGCCGCACCACCTCGGCACGGCCGGTCGCCGTCCCGGTCGCCGGAGCGTCTGCGACATCGACCCGCCGTCGGGCGGAGGCCGCGAGCTGCTTGCAGGCCGCGGGGGTACGGCCGAGCACGTCGGCGATCTCGGCGAACGGGTACCGGAAGATGTCGTGCAGGACGAGCGCCACCCGTTCGGCGGGCGTCATCGACTCCAGGACCACGAGGAAGGCCATGGCCACCGACTCGTCCAGGACGATCTGGTCGGCGGGGTCCGCGGAGCCGGTGGGACCGGCCCCGACCGTGTGGTTCCACTCGGTGCGGTCGGGCAGCGGTTCGGGCAGCCACGCGCCGACGTAGTGTTCACGGCGGGCCCGCGCCGAGCCGAGCAGGTCCAGACAGATGCGGCTGGTGACCGTCGTCAACCAGGCGCCGGGGGAGCGTATTTCCTCCTGCCGGTCCTGCGGCAGCCCGTACCAGCGGGTGTAGGCATCCTGGACGGCGTCCTCCGCATCGGTCACCGAACCGAGCAACCGGTAGGCGACATTGACCAGTTGACGTCGCTCGTCGGCTGCCTCCGCTGTACCGGCCCGCACACTTCCCATGCTTCTGGTGGCTCCCGCCTTACCTTTCGTCCGCCTGTGTCGTCGGACTGGTGAGACCTTATCGATCTGTCGCCCGAGGGCGGAGAAGGGGACTGTGACATGGCCAATGAGACGACGAAGACTGCGAAGACGACGACAACGACGACAACGAAGACGGCGAAGACGACGAATGCGATGAAGGCGACGGCATCGACGGGCGTACGGAGGGGCTCCTCGTTCCTGCGGATCGCCATCACCCTCCAGACCCTGACCATCTTCCTTCAGGCGGTCTCCGCAGGCCTGTTGTTGACCGCTTCGTACGGAGAGACGTTGCACAGTGTCGGAGCCCGGGTGATGTACGGGGCGTCGATGCTGTACGTGCTCGCGGCGGTGCTGGCGTGGAAGCCCGGCGGCGGCTCGCCCCGGCCGGTGTGGCACGCGTCAGGGTTCCTCGTACTGGCCTCGATCCAGGTCGTGCTCGGCATCGCGCACGTCCCGTCGGTCCATCTTCCCCTCGGTGTCCTGATGTTCGGTCTGAGCGTGCTGGCGTTGTCCCGGCACACCGCCACAGGCCCGCGCGGCGACCACCGATGACGGCGATCCGCACCGCGGGCCGGTTTCGGTCCGGGCCGGAGGGGGTTCGGGGGTACGGATCGCCGTCAGGGCGTCTCGGTCGTCCGGGCCCGGCCGCCGGGACGCCCTGCCAGCCGGCACCCGAGGCAGTTCTCGTGCCCGCCACGTACGGAGTGGTCCCGCGCCGAGAGCCGCCGCTGGTCGATGCCGCGCGGTACGGGCGGCTTGCCCCAGCCCGCCAGATGCAGGGCCCACGTGATCAGAACCGCTGTCACCAGCACGGCGAGCCCGACCCAGATGCCCGGGCGCCAGCTGACGATGCCCATGCCGACGGCGAGTGCCCCGATCGTGGCGACGGCGAAACCGGTCCATCCGGCAATGGTGTGGCCTTCGTCGTGGTGTCCACTCACGTACGTGCCTCCTTGCGTCCGCGGACTGCAATGGCTTAGCAAGTAAGGAATTTAGCTCACCGAACTCGGAGCGGACTACTCGCCCGACGCGTTGATCAGGAATACCGGCATCGAAGGGAGCGTTGTGTGATTCGCTGATGGTCCGAGTGCGCACTGTGACGTTCATGTCGCTGCGGTGGTGCCGCGCGTCTGGGAACTGGTGACCGGCATCGGTCTGACCGCCCGGCTCAGCCCTGAACTACAGCGTGTCGCATGGCTCGACGGCGTAGACCGGCCCTCGGTGGGTGCGCGCTTCGAGGGCTACAACCATCACCGGCGGCTCGGCGAGTGGCGGACCGTCTCCCATGTGGTCGAGCTGACCGAACCGCATGTGTTCGCCTGGGCCGTCACCGATGCGGACGGCCGTTTCGGGGAGCCGACGCCGGATCCGGCGAAGGCCATGGCGAACTGGCGCTACGAACTCGACGTCGAGGGCGGGGGCAGCCGGCTGCGGCAGTCGGTCCGCATCGGGCCGGGCCGCAGCGGACTTACGCTGGCCCTGGAGCGCCGGCCGGACCGGGAGGAGGAGTTCATCGCCTTCCGGCTCCAGGAGTTGCGCGCCGGGATGGAAGCCACCCTTCGCGGCATCAAGACGCTGGCGGAGGAGACCGTCTGACTCGCCGTCATGTCGCTCTCGGTCGTGCTCCAGGGCAGGGGTGTCCGTTGGGGAAGCGGGCGAGTGCACTCACACTCGTGCAGGCGAGAGGGACTGAATATTTCAGCAGCTCGGTTGAAATGCGCCTAAACAGCACGAAACGCGAAACTCGGGAGAAGTAAGGCGCTCGAGAGACGGCAGGACACAACGGAGGAGGCAGGCTGATGCGTCGAAGGATGGTGCAGGAGAAGGCCGCCAGGAACTCCGCGTCCAGTCGTCGCGCGCTGGAACAGACGGAGACGGACAGGGTCTCGCGTCCCGAGATCCGGAAGGACATCGCACGCACGTGGTGGCCGGACGAACGCTGCGGACAGGTACCGAGCGGCGCTCCATAGGTGAGCAGTGCTCCGTAGGGGCCCGGGCGCCGCACCCCCCTGCGTGCGCCTGGGCGCGTCAGCCGACGCCCATGCGCAGATAGCGCACCCCGCACTCGCGGCAGAAGGGCTCGGACGCAGACGTGCCCCAGGCGGTGGACGGCTGAGTCCACGCCGCCGGGTCGAGCCGCTGCCCGCACAGGGCCCGGCTCTCGCCCTCGTGCGTCATGTGCCAGATTTCGACAGGGGGCACAGCGGAGCGTGACGAGGCATTCTCCGCGTACTGCGCACGCAACTCGTAGCCCACGAGTCGTCCTCATTTCGCGTCCTGCACGTCCTGCTCACGGAACTCGAATCGGGTTCCCTCGTCGGTGCGGGGGAATCACCGCTGAGGCAAACATTCGGCGAGGGCCGCCTACCAGCTGATTCCGGCCCCGAGGGGTGAGCGGAGGAACCAGTCTCTGTCACCGCAGTGAAGGGGTCACGTCAGCTCGGCGCCCTCGGTGCTGAGCAGTTCCATGAGCTCGGGTCGGTGCAGCGCGGCGACGGTTTCGAGCAGGTCGGGATGGCGGAGCAGGACGGCGGCTGCGCGGTCCCGGTCGCCGGGATCGGTCAGTCGTTGCAGTTCACCTGCCTCGCCGTGGTGCTCGGTTTCCCGGACGGCTCGCTGGGCAGCTGCGGCCAGGGCGGGATCCGCCAGCAGACAGGCCGCCCAGCTGACGACGGTTTCGTCGACCCAGGTCCGCCAGGCGGAGTCCTCGGGCTGCGGATCGTGTCCGTTCAGCCAGTCCAGGCGGTGCGCCCCGCTCGGCGCGAGCAGATGAAGCAGTTGCACGTCGAAGTCGGTGGGGTAGCGCAGGGCGGCGGCGAGGGATGCGGCCTGCCGGGCCTGGGCCTCGGCCAGCGCCCGGCTGAGGGCACCTGAGGGCGCGGGGTAGGCGGCCAGGAGCCAGCGAGCGGAGGCGGCTATGACGGGCGTCAGATCATGGGGCACGGCAGTGGGTCTCTCGGGAGCGCGCTCGCCGGTGTCCGGCCGATCCGTCCTGCGAGCTGTTTCGCGGAGCCGCGCTGCCCCGCCTGTGACGCACCAGCGTAGACAGGGGCTCTGCCCGAGGGAATGAGCGATGTCACAGCAGGCGGCCCGGGCCTCGGGCCGCCCCCGTACGCGCGGGGTGCGACCCGAGGCC
>NZ_JBEOWS010000272.1:0-13513 GCF_040296125.1 Streptomyces sp. NPDC002265
GGCGGAGCTCTATCGGGTAGACCGCACCACGGTCACCCGCGCGATCCGCGAGATCCGTCCGCTGCTGGCGGCCCGCGGCTTCGCCGTTCCCGGCCAAGCCGGGCCGTCGCGCGTACGTCTCGGGCAAGAAGAAGATGAACACCAAGAAGGCGACCGCCGTCACCGACGGTGAGGGACGCACGCTGTGGGCGGGGGCGTTCCGCCCCGGCCGCATGCACGACCAGACGGCGCTGCGGACCGAGGGCATCGCCGACCTGTTCGAGCGGTTTCCCGAGGTTAAGGCCAAAGCCGACGCCGGGTACCGGGGCCTGGCCAAGGAGTTTCCCAACCAGGTCCAGGCCCCGCCGCTCAAGCTGAAGAAGAACGCAACACTGGAGGAGGCCGCCACCTGGGACGCGGAACGTCACCAGCAATGCTCGGAACGGATCTGCGTAGAACACGCCAACGCCGAGCACAAACAGTGGCGAACCCTCCAGCGGTTTTTCGGACGACGCGAATACTTCGAGGAGACCTACACCGCCGTGGCAGGTCTGGTCTCCGACCGCGCCGCCGAGAGGTGAACACCCATCAGCCGAACCGTCAGGCCGGCACCCCAGCCCCCAATCGCGCACCACGTCGTTACAGCGAGTGCGGCGGCGGGAGCCTGTGGCGCATCGTGCGCGCAGGTCAGGTGCCGTCCGGTGCCTGCGCCGGGCGTGAGCGGACCAGCGGATCCGATGCACCGTGACCACGCCCAGGCCCTCGCGCTCACCCTCGCTGTGCTGCTCCTGACCGACCGGCGTGCTGCTGATGTGCTGCCTGGTGGGCCCGGTCACCACGTTCGCCGCCGTGACCGTCACCGCTCATGCCGCACCCGGCTTCGCCTGCCACCCGGCACTGCGCCGCGCGGTCCGCCAGCTCCTGCGCGCCCTACCCGGCGCCTGAGCGGCTGTCAGGCGCAGGCCGGGATATGCCGCTCGCTGAGCAGAGTGTGCACCCGATATTCGACGGCGTCGGGGATCGGCCGGACGGCCTCGACGCCTTGGCCCGCCCGTTCGCGGAGGGGCCTGCCCAGCTACCGCCTGCCGGGGAGACGGGGCAGGCCCCTCCGCATCCCATGGTGATCACCGCGTCCGAGGACTGCACGGCCTCCGTGGTGAGGATCTTCGGTGTCTGGGCGGAGGTGTCGATGCCGGCCTCCTTCATCGCTTTCACGACGGACGGGTTGCCGATCGACTGCCACCCCCATCACGGCCGCACCCGTCGTGCGGGGCGGGTCAGGCGCTTGCGTAGACGCGGCCGACGAATTCGGCGACCTGGGTGTCGGTGAGGTTCTTCGCCAGGTTGGCCTCGGTGATCATGCCTACCAGCTGGTGGCCGCCCTTCACGTCGATCACCGGGATGCGCTTGATCCGATGCTGTTCCATGGCCTGCAGGGCGTCCGCGGCGTCCGCGTCCGCGTCGATCCAGTGAATCTTGCTCTGCATGCTCCCGGCCTGCACCGTCGACGGATCGATTCCCTCGGCGCAGCACTTGATGACGATGTCACGGTCGGTGATCATCCCGACCAGCTTGTTGTTGTCGCCGCAGATGGGCAGCGCGCCGACCTTCAGGTCGCGCATCATCAGCGCCGCATCCTTCAGCGACTGGTGGGCGCCGACGCATTGTACTCCGCCCGTCATGATGTCCCGGGCCCTCAGTTTGCCAGCCATGAATCCTCCCGCTGGTCGCCGCATTCATCGAGACGTCGGGCGCTGACGTGTGCATAGTCCCCAAGGCGCCCCTACCTCGATGACACCACGGAGGAAGCAAGATCGCTTCTGGGGCTGGCGGCGCTCCTACGCTCGATCTTCGTCGGGTGACAGCCGGTGTGATGGAGGATCGCTGCCCTCAGATGTGGAGGTCGGGCGGGGTGCCGTATCCCGTGGCCGAGGAGGAGGCTGACCACTCGGCGCGGCCACCGCGAAGCTGGCGTACGCTCTGGGCCTGCCGACGGCCGGCCCGCCTACCCGCAGGTGGAGCGGACCTCACCGCGATCGCCCAAGGTGTCCTTGACCTGCTGCACCACGCGGGCTGCGTCGTCCGGGTTGTTCACTACGTCCGTGTTGTTCATGTCGATGACGAGAACCTCGCTGGCCGAGTAGTGCTGGTGCACCCACTCGTCGTAGCCGGACCACAGCGTCCGGTAGTACTCGACGAGACCCTCGTCCTGCTCGAAGCCCCGCCCGCGCAGCCCGATGCGGTTCAGTACCGTCTGGAAGTCAGCCTTGAGGTAGACCATGAGATCAGGTGCCTTGCGGTAGGGCAGGTCCTCGATCTCGCGCATCATCTCGTCGAGCAGGCCCTCGTACACCTGCATCTCGAGCGAGCTGATACGGCCCAGGTCGTGGTTGACCTTGGCGAAGTACCAGTCCTCGTAGATGGACCGGTCGAGGACGTTGTCGCCCTGTTTGTACGCCTCCTTGATCGAGGCGAACCGGGTCCGGAGGAAGTAGAGCTGGAGCAGGAAGGGGTAACGCTTCGCCTGTATCTCCTCGGGGCTCGCCGTGTAGAACAGCGGGAGGATCGGGTTGTCGTCCACGCTCTCGTAGAAGACGTGGCTGCCCAGCTCCTCGGCGAGCAGCTCGGCGACACTCGTCTTCCCGATCCCGATCATGCCTCCGACGACGATCACCGACATGCCTCTCTTCCTCCGGGGGCCTGGCCGTCGGCGAGGTGCCGCCGAGGCCTGGGCAAAGCAATGGGCCGCTCCGGCGGCATGGCGGCACCCATGGTGCGACGTCGAGACGGGTGTACCACGGCCCACCGGTGGAGCCCGACATATCGTAGAGGTGGATTCCGCCGGCAAGCGGGTTTTGTGTGCCGAGCTGCCCGTGACACTGCTCTCGCTCGGCCGGTGCCATCGGCCCTGTTGCAGGACCGGGAAGCAGATAACGGGGGGCGCGGCGCCGATGGCGAACAGTGAGCCGACTCAGATCCGTGGGGCGGGATCGGCGTCGTCTGTCACTGGTCGGTCTCCGGGGTCGGATCGTCCCAAGCCGTCGCCGGTCGTACCTCCTTGCTGCCAGGGCCCCGCCCGAGCCGTGCCAGGGCCGCCGTCACGAGGGCGGCCGTGCCGGTCTCCAGCGTGAGGCGGACGCTCGGCAGGTAGCGGGGCGAGTGGTTCGCGGGCAGCGCGCGGAGCTTCTGCGCGGCACCGGTGCCGGGTGCGGCCGACCATTGCGCGAGTCCGGTGGAGCCGAGCATCCAGTAGGCGCCGCGGATGCCGGGCCGCCCGTGGAGGCGGGCACCGGCGCCGGTCAGGAGTGGGAAGTCCTCGGTGGCTGTGGTGCCCGGCCACCCGGTGACCCGGCCGGCACCGAAGCGCGCCCGATGGGCGTCGCGGACGGCGGCGGCTACCTCCGGGTCGGGGAGCGTGACACCGGAGCGGGCGACCGGGGTGACGGTGGCCCGTGGCGGCAGGGCGGCGGCCGAAGCCTCGGCGCTGACCACGCGTTTTATAGCGGCGACGGCCCGGTCGAGGGCGGCCTCTGTGAACGCACGTGCGGTGAGGCGCAGTTCGGCACGGGCGGCGATGACATTCCCGGCGTGCCCCGCGTTCCCTGTGTGCAGCGAGGACGCCGTGACGACGAGCCGTTCCGCGGGGTCGGCCTCGCGGGCCACGACGGACGCGAGCCGCGTCACCACACCGGCAGCGGCCAGCAGCGGGTCGGCAGCGAGGTGCGGAGTGGCGGCATGGCCGCCTTCGCCCTGGAAGACCACCTCGAGCGTGACGCTGCCGGCCAGCACGGGCCCGTCGGCGTGCGCCACCATGCCGGCCGGGAAGGGCGCGGTGTGTTGGGCGAGGACCTCGTCGGGCGGGGTGATCCGCTCGTACAGGCCGTCCTCCAGCATGGCCCGGGCGCCGCTGAGTGTCTCCTCGGCGGGCTGTCCCACGACGAGGAGCGTGCCGCGCCAGTGGTCGCGCCGGGAGGCGAGCCAACGGGCCGCGGCCGCCGCGCACGCGAGGTGGGCGTCGTGCCCGCAGGCGTGCATGACCGGGACCGTGCCGCCGTCGGCGCCGGGCGCGGTGACGGTGCTGGCGTAGGGCACGCCGGTGTCCTCGGCGACGGGCAGGGCGTCGAGTTCGGCGCGCAGGAGCACGGCGGGACCGTCGCCGTTGCGGAGTTCGGCGGCTACGCCGTGACCGCCCACGCCTCGCAGGACGCGGAAGCCGTCCGCGCTCAGCCAGTCGGCGAAGCGGCCCGCGGTGCGGCGCTCGGCTCCGGAGAGTTCGGGATGGCGGTGCAGGTCGAGGTACAGCTCCGCGGTGGGCGTCAGCAGCACGGCGAGGCCGGGGAGGGCGGGCGTGGCGATGTGCGCGGCAGGGTCGGCGGGCCGGCCGAGGTCCGGGCTGTGGCTGTCGGTGTTCATGGTGGGCCTCCTGGGAGGGGTGTCAGCGGGGTGACAGCGGACGGCGAGGGTGGTGACGGCGGCGCCGCGTAGAAAGGGAGGTGCCGCAAGGCCCTGAGTCCCAGGGGGCGTTCGGTGTACCACCGGGCGGGGTGGTCCCGTTCCGCCCGGCGTCACGTTCCGGCTACCAGAAGGAGTCGTCATGGCTGACAACACCCTTGCCTCTCTCGCCCAGGAGATCCTGGACCTCGAGTCCGAGACCTTCGAGATCACGGACTACTCGGACGCCAGCGAGGTCATGCTCGGCTCCTCCACCAGCTGCTCGTCCACGAGCACCTGCTCCAGCACCACCAGCACCACCTCCTGCACCGCCTGACGTCCGCTGTTCGGCTGCGAGGGTCCCTGGCGCGTCCGCGCGCCGGGGACCCTCGGCGTGTACGGGCCCGGGCGCGCGGCGCACCGGCGCCACCGCCCGTGACGTGCGCCCGCCGCCGTCAGGGAAACGGGTGGGGCACGAGCCGCAGGTCGCCGTTCCCGAGCGGCGCCGGCATCAGGCCCGCATGGTGCGGGGCGGTGCGCAGCCGCGGCATGTGCAGGGCCCGCTGGCGCAGCCACCCGAAGTCGATCGGCAGCAGCCCGGGAGCGAGCGTGGCGACCGTGCGCAGCCCCATGCGGCGCTGCTCGGGCGTGGTCTGGTCGACGGCGATCACGTCGCACCCGGCCGAGACCAGCAGGTCGCGCAGGAGCAGCAGGTCGTCACGGAGGTCCCCGGTGCGGGGCCGCCGTTCCTGCCATCCGCCGAACAGCTCGGCCAGGGGCGCCACTCGGGGTGGGGCGAGGTAGCTGTCCGCGTGGTGGCGCACGGCCGGCAGCCCGAACAGTGCGGCGTGGTCAGGCAGTCGTTTGACCAGTTCGAAGTCCTCGGCCATGGCGACGAGTTCAGCGGGTCGCTCGGCGACCTGCCGGGGCAGGTGCGGGATGTAGGTGAGGATTTCCGAGATCGCGGACTCCACGGCCGTCTCCGGGTCGAAGGACGCGCCGGCGGCGAACGCCAGGGTGCCGGGCCCCTCGTCACGGCGGACGGCGAGGCCGGTGACGACCGGCAGCGGCAGGTCGACCCGGTTGTCGAAGACGTGGACGTCGTAGCCCTGGAGGGCGGCCCGCGCCACCATGGCCCGTACCCGGGGGCCGCGCACCGAGCCCAGGTCGATCTCCGGCAGCGGCAGATTGCCGTACCAGCCGAGCAGGAAGGCGTCCCGCTCGACGAGTTCCAGCAGGCCGAAGAGGATGGCCTCCTCCGGGGAGCCGCCGGTGGCGCAGCCGTTGGAGCATTCGAAGACGAAGTTGTCCTCGCGGGTTCCGGCACTGTAGTAGACGAGCCGGGCCGGGACGAGCACCGGCCGTTCGTCGCGCAGGGACCAGCCGGTGACCCACGGCATCGGCCGGGCCGGGTCGAACGGTTCGACCATCGGGTCCTCGGCGTAGGTGCGCGGTCCGTACAGGCCGCAGGCGCGAGGGTCCAGGGCGCGGTCGCCGAGTTCGTCGAAGGAGGCCGTCACGACGGGGGCGCGGTGTCGGCGGTGGGTGCCCGCGTAGCGTTCCAGCCCCTCCAGGAAGGCCAGATCGCGGCTGCGGGCGAAGGAGTTGGCCTGGCCGCTCCACGTGACGTCGGTGAGTCCTGCGTAACCGCGCATGAAGACACTGCCCGCGACGGGCGCGGTGGTGGGCGAGGTGACGTCGATCCAGGTGCCGCCGCCGAGCACCCCGCACACCGGGTTGGCGAGGCCCTTCACGGGCAGCGGGTAGTCGTCGGGACGGCGCAGCCGGTAGGCGTCCGGGTGCGGCTTGGGGCGGGCGCTGAGTGGTGCCACCTCGGCCTCCCGCGCGGCCCGCCGGGCGACCTGCTCGGTGAGCGGGCGGCAGTGCGGGCACATCGGCTCCGGCACCAGGGGGAAGGTCCGCACCCGCAGGCTTTCCAGGTCGAGTTCGGTGACCCGGGGGAGGCCGGCGTCGGGGCCGTCCGGGGCGTGCCGGGCGGCGCCGGAGGCGATGAGCCGGTGCAGCGACCAGACCGCGTCCACCGCGTGGTCGGGCAGGGCCGGCCAGCGGCCGGCCGCGGTGGTCTCGGAGCCGGTCTCCAGCGCCTCGCGTTCGGTCCGGGTGCGCAGCCGCTGCCGGCGCATGGCCAGGCAGGTGCCGCAGGCCGGCCCGGCGTCCGCGCCGTCGCCCCACGGGCCGAGCAGTACGGCCTGTGCGGTGAGGTGCACGGCGGCCGTGTGCGCGGGTACGGCCTGGCCGGAATCCTCGCCGGCGTCGCCTAGGACGTCGGTGTCGCCGATCCGGGACACGTCGGGAGCGGGCAGGCCCGCGGCCCCGGCGCGGGCCGCCAGCCGGGCCTGGAGGTCCGCGCGGGCGGCCTCCAGAGGGAAGAGGACCGCCGCGGGGGCGGTGACGGTGGTCATGGCCGGTTGCTCCAGCGGAAGATCCGGGTGGCGATCAGTCCGAAGACGGCGGCGAAGACGGCGAGTCCGGCGCAGTCCACGCCGATGTCACCAAGGTCCCCGCGGCCGCCCATGGCGTCGGTGAGGCCGTCGTTGAGGTAGTGCAGCGGCAGCACCTTGGCGACCGTGCGCAGCCAGCCCGGCATCAGGTCGTCGGGGAAGAACGAGCCGGACAGGAACGCCATCGGCACCATCACGATGTTGGCGATGGCGGCGACCGCCTCCGGGGTGTCGGCGATGCTGCCGACCACCAGACCCATGGCGAGGAACGCGGTGACGCCCAGCACCAGCAGCGGCAGCGCCGCCCACCACGGCCCGTTCAGCCGCAGCCCGAAGAACGGCAGCAGGGCGACGGCGGTGAACAACACGGCCTGCACGAGGGCAACGCCCATCGCGACCGTCCAGCGCGAGGCAAGGAGGGTGCGCAGCGGGGTGGGGGAGCGCCAGATGAGGCGCAGCACGTCGTCCCGGCGCCACTGCATGAGCGCGAAGCCGACGGAGAACACGGCGGCGTTGCCGACGCCCCAGGACAGGACGCCCGGACCGATGTAGTTGATGGAGGACAGCCCGCCGTCCACGTGCTGGCCCCGGAAGATGAGGCCGAAGAGGACGAGGAAGGCGAGGGGGAAGGCGAAGGTGAAGAAGAGGGTCGTCTTGTCGCGTACGCTCGCGACGTAGGTGGCCCTGGTCAGTGCGGCGTACGCGCTCAACGGTGGTGCTCCGATCCGGTTCCGGTCAGCTTCAGGTAGGCGTCCTCGAGGGTGGCGGTGCGGACCGTGACCGTGGAGATGTCCACGAGGTCGCCGAGGGCGGTCAGGACGCGGTTGGCGGCGGTGGTCTCGATGACGAGTTCGTCGCCCTCGACGGTGGCCCGGTCGACCCCCTCCAGTGCGAGGGCCTCCTTCGCGGTGAGGTCCGCGGCAGGCAGCAGCAGCCGGGCGGGTGCGGCGAGCGAGCGGATGAGGCTGCGGGGCGAGTCGAGCGCCACGAGCCGCCCCCCGGCGATGATCGCCACCCGGTCGCACAGGGCCTCGGCCTCGTCGAGGTAGTGGGTGGTGCAGATGATGGTGCGGCCCTCGGAACGCAACGAGCGCAGCAGGTCCCACAGTTCGCGCCGGGCCTCGGGGTCGAGGGCGGCGGTCGGCTCGTCGAGGAAGATCATCTCCGGTTCGTTGAGCAGCGCGGTGGCGACGGCGAGCCGCTGCCGCTGGCCTCCGGAGAGGTGGTCGATCCGGGCGTTCTCCTTGTCGGTGAGGCCGACGCGCTCCAGCGCGGTGCGCGCCACGGCCGGGTCCATGCCGTAGAGCGCGGCGACGGTGCGCAGGTGCTCGCCCGCGGTGAGCCGGGCGAAGAACGCCGACGCCTGGGTCTGCACGCCGATGCGGGCCAGCAGTGCGGTGTCGCGCGGCCAGGGGCTCCTGCCCAGGACGGTGACGGTGCCGGAGTCGGCCTCGCGCATCCCCTCGACGATCTCCACCAGGGTGGTCTTGCCCGCGCCGTTGGGGCCGAGGATGCCGAAGAACTCGCCGTGCCGCACGGTGAGGGAGACGCCGGCCAGGGCCGTCACCTGCCCGTACCGCTTGGTGACGCCGTCCAGGACGACGACCGGCTCGGTCTTCGTGCCGCCGGGGACGGCCTCGGTCTGCGTGTCGGGTCCGTTCATCTCGCCTTTCCTTGGGTGCGGTGACGGTTCCGGGACGCCGGCGGCGTCCTCGGTGTCCGCCCGTGCCGCGGCGCATTGCCCCGGCACACGTTCGATGGGTACGGCGGCGGGCCGGGCCCGCCGTCCGCCGGGGGCCGCGGTGGGAACCGCCGCCGGGGCCGCTGTCGGGGTGGCCGCGGGTGCCGTGTTGCGGCGGGCGCGCAGACCCCGGCCCAGCGTGCCGAGCGCCCACAGCAGCAGGAGGGCACCCAGCACCGCGGGCGGCAGCAACCAGGCGAACACCGCCAGGTCGTCGGGCAGGACGGTGCGCAGCGCCGCCCCGCACAGCACGAGCAGCGCCGCGCACTGCACCGCGGTGAGCAGCGCGAAACCTCCGTACACCAGGCGGAGCCGGGCGGAGTAGGCGCCCAGGCGCGGGCCGCGGCGCAGCGGTGCTCGCAGGACGAGCGCCACGAACGTGCGGCTGCCGGCCGCGAGATCGGTGATTCCGAGCGCGTGTCCCAGCGCCTTGTAGCCGTCGAGGGGCGCCAGCGGCAGCAGGTTGACGAGGCCGGAGACCGTGCCGAGCAGCAGCAGTGCGCCGAGCGCGGGCCGCGCGTCGGCACCGGACGGCAGCAGCGCCCACACCGGATAGAACGGCACCAGGAACAGGACGTTGGCGAGGACCCCGGCGCAGGCGGTGGCCACCTTGCGGCCGCGGCTGCCCAGGAACTGGACGTCCTCGATCTCGCAGTAGAGATAGGTGGCGCCGAGGATCCAGCGCAGCCCGATCTCGGTGACCCGGCCGTTCCAGGCGCGCGCGGCCAGGCCGTGGGCCAGTTCGTGCAGGGCGAGGCTGCACCACAGCACGCAGCCGACCGCGAGCAGCAGCACGGGCTGCCGGGCCGTCTGCCCGGTCTGTCGCCACAGGGTGCCCCACTCGACGGCGACGGCCACCAGCAGCGCGACGGCCAGCACGAAGAGCACGGCCAGTGCGACGGGCCGCCGCAGGGGAGCGGTGGCGCGGTGCAGCCGGTCCATCAGCGCGGGCGCGTCGGCCACCAGCCGGGTCCGTCCGGCCAGCAGCCCGTTCGGACGCCGGACCTGCGGCGCGGCGGCGGGCGACGCGGCAGGCGCGGGGGCGCCGTCGAGGAGGCCGCGGCCGCGCAGCAGCCGCAGTATCTGCCCCCACTGCGCCTCGCCGAGGCGGGTGCCGAACTCGCCGGTGTACTCCCGGCCGATCTCCTCCAGCGTGCGGGTGCCGTCCAGGCGGGTGATGAGGAAGTGCTCCTTGGGACCGACCTCCATGCGCTGTCCGGTGCGCGGGTCCTTCAGCAGGTGGATGCGGGCCACTCCGCGTACCAGGCTCGGGCCGGCCACGATGTCCGGGCGGATACGTGGCCGGGCCGCGAGGAAGACGTCAGCGCTCATTCCGCGCCGTCCGGGGATCCGTCGCGCAGAGCGCGGGCGAGCACGTAGGAGAGGAACGCCTCATCGCGGATTGTCATGCTCAGCCGATTGTTGGTCATGTGCAGGTACGGCGAGAGCAGCATGGGCAGTGCCTGCGCGGGGTCGGTGGCGTGGATGTCCCGGGTGCCGTCCCAGGAACGGAACGTCAGCTCACCGGCCCGCGCCAGTGCGACGGCGCGGTCGCGGAGTTCGGCGCAGTGCGTGGCCCAGCCGCGCAGGAACACCGGAAGCCGGTGCGGCTCGCCCGTGGCCACCGCCTCACGGATGTGCCGGAACCGCTCGGGCAGCCGGTCGCCCATCGCGTCGTAGGCGCAGTCGTAGCCCTGGTCGGCCGTGAACGTGGTCCCGCTGAACGCCTTGTTCCAGAAGGTGTGGTAGCTGTCCAGGAAGCCCAGCAGGGATTCGTCGTCGGCGAGGAAGGTGCCGGACATGACCATCATCAGCTGGGCGGACAGTCCGAGCAGCACGGTCCGCAGATGCAGGTTCATCGTGCGGGTGGCCTCGATGACCAGGTCGCTGGAGTGCTGGAAGTGCCACTCGGCCAGCTCGATCCCGGCGGGTCCGCCGTACTTGCCGAACTCTGGCTCGTAAGGGCGTTCCTCGAAGGAGTTGTTGGGCCGCAGCTTCATCCGGCCGTCCTCGCCCAGGTACCCGGCGCGTTGCTCCTCGCTGTACTCCAGGGTGAAGAGGGTCTCGTAGAGGTCGGCGAGGAAGCCGGCCTTGACCTCGTACAGGGCCGGGCGCCCGCGCAGGAACTCCTCCAGCACGGCGCTCGTCCGCTCCCGCACCAAGTCGGCGTCCGCGGCCCGCCGCGGCTTGAGCCGCAGCCGCAGGTGGGGGCCCTCCAGCCAGTAGTTGATGAAGAAGTACCCGTCGAGCAGGCCCTCCTCGGTGAGGGCGTCCACCAGCGGCCTGACGCAGTTCAGCAGCAGCGGGCGGGGGCTTGCCGCGTAGAAGACGTGGACGGCCAGCCACTCGCCGGGAGCGTCGCCGACGGCCTCGCCGGCGGTCGTGTCGAGGGAGCTCGCGCCGGGGGCGGGGGAGGGGAGGGGTGCGGTCATCGGGTCGCTTCCTCTTCGGGCAGGCCGGCCGGGCCGGGCAGCATCTCGACGGCGAGTTCGGCGACGTGCCGGCCGTGCGGGGAGGTGACGTACAGCTCGTCCTCGCCGGGGAGCATCTCCTCGAAGACGCACCGGGCGCGTCTGCCGGCGAGGAGCCCTTCGAGGGCGGTGAGCGACAGGGGGCTTTCGAAGTCGACGTACTGGGGCTTGGACCCGCCGAACCAGGCGCCGCCACTGTCCTCGCCGTCCGCGGCCTCCTCGTGGACGGTCGCGAAGACCCGGCTGGGCAGGCCGTGCCGGGTGCGCCAGCGGTGCCAGGCCAGGTACCAGTCGCTGTCGGTGGTGCCGGGGGCGCGCTGCGGGAGGCGGCCGTCGGCGGCGGTCCAGGAGCGCCGCTGGAGGACCAGCGAGTGGTGGCGGACCCGGGGCCGCCGGGTGACGCCGTTCTCGGCGGCCCCGGCCGGTACCCCGCGCCACACGTCCAGCACGGAGCGGGCGGTCGGGGAGAACAGCAGCAGGGTGCGCGGGATTTCCGGCAGCACCATGGGGACGAGGTAGCCGAGGTAGAGCGGGACGACCTCGCGGTCGAGGCGGCCCGAGCGCAGGATCAGCCGGTCGCCGGCCTCGTCGTGCACGGCGTACAGGTCGTCCAGCTGCAGCCGCGACTCCTTGGGAGCCGTGCTGTTCTCACCGGGACAGACGATCTCGTAGTCCGTCAGGGTGCCGTGCAGGTTGAGGTTGGTGGTGGCGGCACCGGCGGTGATCTCGGCGAAGACCGCGCCGGGCGGGCACAGCCGCCGCAGTTCTGCGCGCAGCGCCGCCGTCAGATCCGGGCCGCCCCCGCCGTCGAAGCAGTGGGTGAAACGGGTGAAGGGGAAGCACAGGCCGCCGAAGGAGTCGTTGAGGACGGCACGCAGCTCGCCGTCCCGGCGTCCCGGCTGGAGGAAGTGGCTGTAGGGCTGGAAGGCGGACGCGGCGCCGCCGAGCGCCACGGCCACCGCGTCCACGGTGGCGTCGTCGACGACGAACTCCTCGGCCTCGGCCGGGAGTCCGGCCCAGCCGGTGCGCATCCGGGCGGTGAGCGCGGCCCGGGCCCGGTCCAGGGCGGTGATCTCCGCCATGCCGAGCCAGTTCTCCTCCGGGGCGTGGCTGCCGTCCGGGAGGAAGTCGTCCTTGGTGGCGGTGAACTGGAGGTACTGCCGGAAGATGTCCTCGTGGAAGTCGTGGACCAGGCGCAGCAGGTCGTCGCAGCGTCCGCCGCGACCGTAGCGGGCGAGGAAGAAGCCCTTGAGGGTGAGCCGCTGCGGTAGGGCCACGTCGAACGCGGGCAGGACGCGGCCGATCGACCGCAGCGGGCCGGCCAGGGCGGTCCACTCGGTGAGGTCGGCGGTGGTGGTGCCGGCCGAGACGTCCTCGTAGAGCAGGGTCTGCGGCAGCGTGGGGCGTTCGGCGCCCAGCTCGCTCTGAAGCGCCGTCAGGTCGGCGCGCAGCTCGGTGAGCAGGGTCCGGCGGGTCTCCAGGTCCGCCGCCGGGTAGCGCTCGACGATACCGCCGGGGCCGTCGAGACGGGCGGCGAGCGCGTCGGCCCACGGGCGGTCCAGCGCCCGCAGCGCACGCTGGAAGGCGCGCAGCGGGTCGCCGCTGTGCACCCCGGTTTCGAGACTGGGCAGCTGGAGCATGCCGAGGTCGCGCAGGGCGGTCAGGTAGTGCTCGGCCTCCTTCGGGCCGGCGCCGGTGGTGGTGGTCAGCCAGCGAGCCAGGTCGCCGTGGCGCAGGGTGCCCTCCTGGCCACGCAGCAGGGCGAGCATCCCGTCGAGGGTGCCCTGCCTGCGGAGGAAGAAGAGCCGGTCCTGCGCGGCGTCGAAGCTGACCGTGGCGCTGTCGTCACCGGCGCTGACGGCCCGCTGGACGTAGCGGACGCGGTCCTCGTCCAGCTTCCAGCCGGAGGCCAGGGTCACCGGTAGGTCGGCGCGGCGCTCGGGGTCCGCCGCGACGAGTTCGGAAAGCCTGGTCAGGACGACGACGTTGAGCCTCGGGTGACCTTCCCAGTCGGCGCCGACCGGCGTGGCGACCGGGGTGAGGGCCTGCCCGGCAGCCTGCGCGCCGTCCTGGCCCGCGCTTTCGAAGTCGCCGAGGGCGATGCCCGTCAGGGTGCTGAACGGGCTGGTCTTGCACGCGGTGCGGTACAGGTAGGACAGCAGCGAGCGCTCCATCTTCCTGGCCCGCTTGCCGGGTACCGGCGCCGGGTCGGCGGCGAAGGCGTCGAGCCGGTTCTCCAGGGTCGGCGAGGCCAGCAGCAGGCCCCGGCGCAGCCGGTCGTCGCGGGCCAGGTCGCGCAGCGCGGCACGGGTGCGGGCCAGCGCGGCCGTGAGGACGGTGCCGCCCTCGGCGCGCAGGGCGATGAGCATGCCGCCGACCTGCAGGGTCGTGGTCACGATCAGCGGTTCGGCGATGTTGGGCAGGATGTG